>SKQJ01000230.1 GCA_007119075.1 Bacteroidales bacterium
CAGGCGATTTATCACACAATCTATTGACGCTCCGGGTATATTGCCGGGTAATTTGAAGCAATAATTTATTGCCTCGGATATTTTCCGGGTAATCATAAACTATATATTATATGATAAAAGGCGTTAATGTAATAACCATCCTTGTTACACTTTATGCCTTTATTTCCCCGGGCATGGTCCATTCCCAGGAAACCCACCTGGTTACCGGAACCGTAAGGGATGAGGCTGGAGTGATGACCGGTGTGAATATAAATGTCCAGGGCACGCTTACAGGCACCGTCACCGATTTTGACGGTTATTACGAGATCGGGGTGCCCTCAGGCAGCCGGCTGGTGTTTTCATTTATCGGATACACGCCGGTTGAGCATACAATTAACGAAAGCCAGGTACTGGATGTCTTTATGGAACCTGACCTTGCGCGGCTTGAAGAAGTGGTCGTCATAGGCTATGGAGTTCAAAGACGAAGCGATCTTACCGGTTCGGTAGGCCATGTAGGTTCGGAGGAGCTGCAGGAAGGAGTGATCACCGATCCCATTCAGGCAATTCAGGGCAAGATGGCAGGCGTATCGGTAACCAAAAGGGGAGGCGACCCGAATGCTCCCTTTAACGTACAGATACGCGGGGCTTCAAGCCTGCAGACAAGCACCAGTCCCCTCTACGTGATCGACGGGGTCCCCGGCGCCGATCCCACGACTATTTCGCCCGATGACATAGAATCCTATAATGTGCTTAAGGATGCCTCGGCAGCTGCCATTTACGGCTCAAGGGGAGCTTTCGGGGTTATACTGATCACCACAAAAAGAGGGGCGGACAGGGTCGGTGCAAGGATAGATTTTAACACCTATTACTCAAGCGATCATGTGGCAAACAGGCTCGACCTGCTCAGCGGCGACGAGTACAGGGATTTTGTCGCCAACAGGCCTGAACTGGCGGCCCAGTTCCTGGACGGGGGCGCCAGCACCGACTGGCAGGGCCAGATATTCCGGCCCGGCATCTCACAGAATTACAACCTTGCCTTTTCGGGCGGCGATGAAATGACGACTTACCGTGCCTCGCTCAGTCACAATGATATAAGGGGAGTGGTGATTGGCTCCGACAGGACACGCACCATAGCCCGGATAAACCTTGACCAGATGGCACTCGACGGCCGGCTGAGCATCTCTTCCGGGTTGTCGGCAACGCTGGAGAGAAACAATTATATAAGCTATGGCGGATGGGGGTCAAATGAAATTCTCTACCAGGCTTTCCAGAGAAACCCTACCGATCCGGTTACCGACGAACAGGGGAATTTCTATGAGATAGAGCGTGTTTTCCAGTATTACAATCCCGTTAACCTTGTTGAACAGATAAATAATGAGAGGGACGCCAAAAGATATTTCGGATTCCTCAATGCAAACCTGGAATTGTTTGAGGGTTTTCAGGCGGGAGTTAATCTGGGCTATACCCGGAATGATGACGAAGGCTTCTATTTTGAGCCGACTACCATGTACCTTGGCAATCATGACGGTTATGGACGCCGGAGCTACAATAATTTCGAATCCAGGCTGCTGGAAACGACCCTGAGGTATGGCAACAGCTTCGGACGCCACACCATCGAGTCGGTCGGCGGATACTCATTCCAGGAGGATTTCTTCACCGGCTTCCAGGCTGAAGGTAGGCAACCCTTCCTGAATTATCCACAGATGCACGACCTGTCGATGATGCAATCGGTCATTGCCGGAAGAAATATCGGCTCATACAAGCAGTCGAGCCGGCTGATCTCTTTCTTTGCCAGGGGCATTTACAACTGGGATGCCCGTTATTACCTTACCGCCACGCTTCGCCGGGACGGTTCTTCCAAATTCGGTGCCCATAACCAGTGGGGGTGGTTTCCGTCGATGTCGGTCATGTGGAACCTGTCTAACGAATTTTTCATTCAGAATATAGATTTTGTAAATATCCTGCGTCTGAGGGTGGGATACGGAGTTACCGGAAACCAGGAGATAGGCATGTATAACGATATCCTGTGGTACAGGGCAGCCGGAACGGTGCCCAATTTTGAGACCGGCGAGGAATCCATACTATTTGAATTTGCCCATATTGCCAATCCCGATCTGAAATGGGAGGAAAATGCAGAGCTGAATGTCGGGCTTGACTTCGGATTCTTGCAAAACCGGGTATCCGGCTCCTTTGATTTCTTCAACAGGACAATATATGACCTGCTTGGCCAGTATTCAGTGCCTGTCCCGCCAAATGTGGCGCCGAGAGTATGGGCCAATGTGGGTGAATTCCGGACTACCGGATTTGAGCTGTTTCTCCAGACTTATCCGGTCAGGATCACCGGCCTTAACTGGAGGACCGCTGTAACTTTCATGACCTATACTCAGGAAGTTGTCTCTCTTTCGAGTGAACGATACCCGTGGACGAGGCTGCAGGTGGGCTATCTTTCCGGTCCCGGACTGGTAGGCGACCTGAACTGGACCCAGGTTGTAGATGAAGGTGTGCCCATCGGCACCTGGTTCATGCCAGAATATGCCGGACTTTCGGCCGACGGCAAATTCCTTTTCTTTACCGATGCCGGCGGAGTCACCAGGGAGCTTGAAAGGGCTGAAAGACGCAATGTGGGTTCTGCCCAGCCCGATTTCGAAATCGGATGGTCAAACTATCTTACCCTCCTTGGCAATATCGACCTGAATTTCACTTTCAGGGGGGTATACGGCTACCAGGTATTCAATACCACCCGTATGATCTTCGGCAACCCGATCTTCCTTCCCACCCGGAACGTGCTGACAACTGCAGTAGATGAATATGAAAGGGGACTTACAGATAATCCCAAGGTGAGCAGCTATTATCTCGAAGATGCCTCCTTTCTGCGTCTTGACAATATTTCTCTTGGTTATAATTTCGGCAATACAGGCTGGTTTGATAGGATCAGGGTTTATGTGGCTTCCAATAATGTCTTCACCCTTACCAATTACAGCGGAATAGATCCTGAGATCTCAACCAGCGGACTTTCATTCGGACTGGACCAGTACAATGTGTATCCGAAAACAAGAACCGTGACCCTGGGAGTGAATGTTACATTATAAAACAGAACCGATTTAAACAGGACACGCAAAAGACAGGAAATGAAGAAGACGATTTTTATCATTCTGGGATATATAATATTGTTCGGATGTACAAAGCTTGACACCGAGCTTTATGACAGGATACCTGCCGAGGAATATACCGCCGATCCGATACTTCGGATGAGCCCGATATATGCCCCGATGCGTGAGTTCCTGGACTGGGGCGGATGGTGGTTTGCCCAGGAAATTGCCGGCGACGGCGTTGTCGCTCCCACCCGGGGCGGGGACTGGGACGATGGCGGTAAATGGCGGGTGCTTCACCAGCATACCTGGGATAACAACACCGAGGCCATAAACAGTATGTGGAGCCGTTATTACAACGGCATACAGGAAGCCAATAAGTTTATCGAGGAAATGGAACCCCTTGCGGGAGATCCGATTATCGATGAAGCAATCGCCAAGGCGGTTATACTTCGTTCCTATTATTATTACCTGCTTATCGACAATTACGGCGATGTGCCCTATGTAACCAGTTTTTTAGGGGCCCCGCAGCAGCCGGTGCGGAATTTCAGGGAAGAGATCTTTTATGAGATACTTCGGGAAATTGAAGAAAACCTTACGCTGGTGGAGCCAAGTATTTCAACCACCGGCGTAAACCGCGGAATGATTTTTTCCCTGCTTGCAAAACTCTATCTCAACCATGCGGTTTATACGGGACAGGAAAATCCTGAATACTGGCAAAGGGCGGAAGCCTGGAGTGACAGCGTTATCCTTCTGGGCCAGTATTCGCTGGAACCGGATGCCCTTGGCCCCTTCAGCGCCACCAACCAGAATTCCCCCGAGAACATCTGGGTGATACCCTATCATGAGGACAGGTACGAGGGGCATAACCTGCATATGAGAACCCTGCATTACAACAGCAATCTGACATTCGAAATGGTAGTCGGCCCATGGAACGGGTTTGCCGTAATGGAAAGCCATTTCAATACATACGGGGATAATGACAGGAGAAAAGACGGATTTCTGGTGGGGCAACAATACACTTTCGCTGGTGAGCCAATTATTGATCAGGGAGCCGGCGGTGTTCCGCTGATATTCGATCCGCATATTCCGGCCCTGACAATGGGAGCCGGCCATACGCCCGTACAGATCCGGAACTCGGGTGCACGGGTGGTGAAATTTGAAATCGCCCGCGGGGCAAAGGCAAACCTGAGCAATCATTTTCCCATCTTCAGGTATGCCGATGTGCTGCTTATGAAGGCAGAGGCTTTGATACGGCAGGGACTGGACGGCGATGAATACGTGAACCTGGTGCGGCAGCGTGCCATACCGGAAGCCGAACCATGGTCGGCCGTTACCCTGGAAATGCTGCTGGCCGAAAGAGGCAGGGAAATGTTCTGGGAAGGCCATCGCCGTCAGGACCTTATCAGGTTCGGGCAGTTTAACCGCGCCTGGTGGGAAAAGAATGAATCGTCGGCCGACAGGAATATATTTCCTATTCCGCAGTGGGCAATTGACGTGAACCCGAACCTGACTGAAGAGCCGGTTTCGCTAAATTGAAACAGGTTTATTACATGATAATTTTTAATTACTAATCAAAACTATTTTAAAATGAAAAAGAGAGCAAAGAACACGATTTTCAGGATTTCATGGCGTTTGTTGGCAGTGTTGTTGCTGGTGGCCGCATTTATTGCATGCGACAGGGACGATGACGAGGACCCGATAAATGGTATTCCCGCGGAGGAC
>SKQJ01000044.1 GCA_007119075.1 Bacteroidales bacterium
CCGTCCACAACATATAAGGGTTGCGCACCCTGCATGGATCCGATCCCCCTCACCCTGATATCAGGTCCTGCGCCGGGCACGCCGGAATTGATGACCTGGACGCCGGGAACCGACCCCTGGAGGGCCGAGATCGCATTTGTTGTCACGTTCCTTACAATTTCCGCTGCACTGATTGTTGTGATCGGAGCCGTCAGATCTGCCGCCCTGGCAGCCCCGTATCCGATTGCGACTACCTCCTCGATCCCTATGGCATCGACCTCCAGCATTACATCGATTTCGGTCCGGCCTTCCACATCGACTTCTACCGGCTGCATGCCGATAAAGGAATATACAAGAGTAGCATCTTCGGGAACGTTGGGAAGCGTATAGACCCCGCTAAGGTTTGTGATGGTCCCGGTAGTGGTCCCCCGGATTACCACATTCGCCCCTGGTATCGGTTCGCCGTCGTCGGCACTGATAACCGTCCCCGTAACCGTGATCTGTGCCATCATTCCGGTAACTATCAGGGGAAGCAGGCAAAGAATTAGAATTATTTTTTTCATAATGGGTTGGTTGATTTCATTTTGTCCTGACCTTACAACATTATAGCCGGTCACTCGCCAGGAATGTCCGGGAATAGTCAAATTTATTGTATAATGGCGGGAGGGAGACTCTTTTAACCAATTATGCTGTGAATCTGCAGTGAATCGCTCACCCAGATATCACAGCATAATTTTAATATGTTAATTTAATATAAAAACTACTGGACAACAAGTTTTATTGTTCTGACAGAATTTCCTTCGACAACCCTTACCAGGTAAAGACCTGCTCCCACATCGCTCAGATCGACAGTGGTAACCGGATTGACGGCGGTTTGCCGGGAAATTATGTTTCCTGCAATGTCAATCAGATCTATCCGGCTGTTAACCGGAGCTTCAACGGTTACATAGTCGCTGGCAGGATTGGGATATACTCTCAAATCGAAACCTGCATCATCCGGCAAAGGCAAAACAGAAACATCGGTCGGCGCTTCACCCAGGCGTATCTGATCGAAATAGATCATTATGTCCTCGTCAAGATCGACCGGATCGGCAAAGTCGGGCATAAAGGCTATAATATTCCATTGACCGTCCTTTTCCGAGAAATCGAAAACAATCTCCTCCCATTGATTTACTTCGGTCTGCTCGAACATGCTCTCAATTTCAAGATCGTCTGTGGGACCGCCTTCAACTTTAAACCGGAGGGGACTGATACGGGGCTTCAGGACTTTTACATAGACGTACCTGTTTTCTGAAAGATCCAGTGGCTCGGGAAGCTGAGACCAGAAACCACCCCATGGCACACCGTTCTGACTGCGGCGGAATTGAACAACATGGCTGCTCTCGTTAACTTCATCCTGCTGGGGATTGGGAACGATTGTGAAGCCGCTGTCGTCTTCTTCGCCTCCCTGCATCAGGTTCAGTGCAATAAAATCAAAATCCTCGATCACCACTTCGTCTCCCTCTCCGGGCTCAGCGCTGTCGCTCAGCACTATATTATCAAAGTAGATGATAATATCCTCGTCAAGGTCAACGGGATCCTCGAAATCAGGCATGAAGGAAATCGTAGTATACTCTCCTTCGGCTTCGGGAAAATGGAATGTTATGGTTTCCCATTCCTCGGTCAGGGTTTGCTCTGCGACCGGTTCCAGTTCAAAATCATCGGTAGCACCGCCTTCTATCTTGAACCTCAAGCCGCTGATCCGGGGCTTCCATACATCCACGTGGATGTATTGCCTCTGGGTCATATCAATCGGCTCGGGCACGGTTGACCAGAACCCGCTGTGCACAGGACCAGCCTGGCTCCGGTGAAATTGTGCTACCCAACCCCTTTCAGGTTCAGCCTGCACCACTTCGATGCGACTGTCGTCCGCTTCACCCTCATGCATCACATTCAAGGGGATGTGCTCGAAATCTTCAATCATCTGGCTGTAGGAAAAACCTGCAAAAACCAGCAATACCAACAGAGTAAAAGTTTTTTTTACCATAATTAAAAAGTTTAAGTGATTAATTAATAAAATATTAATTAACAAACAGGTTTATGGTTGGGCTGTGCCCTGTGGTGGGGTCTAAGGTGGAACCCGGGCAACTTCCTTAGTCTGAATCCAGGATATATAGTATTAAGGATGAGGATGTTAAGGTCAATCGCCCAAGACTAGAGTAAAGTTAATTATAAATCTTAAAAAAACCTAAACTTTTGGCGTTATTCCGATACCCTGATTATTCGCCTGCCTTCATGAACCCACCACCTGTCCTCCGACCTGACCTCAATCAACCAGGTTCCGGGCTTCAGGGTTCCGGGAAGTTTTGCCTGCCATAGCTTTGGCGAGTTGCCCGCCCCCCGGCTTTCCATCCATGGAATTTCATCCAGCTGAGCTGTTATTTGCTTTTCCCTTTCGCTTAAGGCTGCCTTCACAGGATCCGGGGCAGGTGAGCGCTCCATTTCAATCCATTGTCCCTTGCTGCCGATGCGCATCTGCACGGATGCATCCGGCAAGGCGTTAAAAATGTTTGCCGAGACAATCAATCCTTCTGTTTCGCCGGAAGCTATAATGTCAGGCGCACCAATATGCATCTGAAAATCAGCCCTCCGCCGTGAAGGTTGCCAGTGCAGCCTGGCTTCGGTTCCGTTTACCTGTAATATGCCATAGCCGGCAGGAGTACCATCAGTCATCATTGCATGTGGTATGCCATATTCATCCGGCATGCCCCTCCACCAGGCGCCGCATACCGCCCCGAAGCTGATCATGTGATGGGGGGCATCACCGGTAAAACCATAGTCGGTGCCAAGAAAACTATGATAATGGCGATGCCAGTGGGCTCCAAGTGACAGGGCATTGGGATGCTCTGAAAGCAGGCCCATTAATTTGTTTCGCTGTTCCATATTCCAGCCCCTGTCATCCCAGGGGATATGTTTCATAACCACCAGAAGCTTGTTTTTGTCGATCCGGGCAAGCTCGTTTTCAACAAATGCAAGCTGATCGGCGTCCAGTTCGGGCCTGTAATAACGGTGGTTGTCTGATTCACGGATCATGAAACGGGCATTATCAAGTACGATAAAATGGGCAGGTCCATATTCAAATGAATAGTATGACGGGCCGTAATGTTTGTAATAGGCACCTCTGGCTGCCGTATTGTTGCCGGCTGAAAAATCAAGATCATGATTGCCGATCATGTGCCTCCAGGGGATGCCTATCTGAGCTATAATCTGATTCATGGGCTCAAAAAGGTCGAGATCGTCAAAGACAAGGTCGCCGAGGGTCACTCCAAAGGCGGCATCGGTTCCTGCCAGTTCCTCTATTGCATCTCTTGTCAGGAAACTCAGCTCTTTTTCATTTCGTGATTGAGTATCGGCAAAAACAATGACTTCAAACCGGTCGGGCTCATCTTCGGGATACAGGGGGAAATCAACCTGATCGGGCAGGGGAGGGGTAGGATCAAGTCCGCCGAATTTTTCGCCACTGGCTCCTTCAGGGCTGTGGATGTAGTAAAACCGGGGAATGTTAAGATCATCTACCGGTACCGCCCAGTTTTGGGGCTTTATGACAAAAATTATGGTATGGTCATCTACATCAAGGGCATACCTTCCATGTGAATCGGTCATTACTATATCGCGCCCGTTTGACACGGCCACGCCCTGCAGGGGTTTATCGACCGCCGGGTCAAACACACCGGTTTTTCCTGCATCGTGGAAGACTGTGCCGCTTATTGTTACAGCTGATTGACCTGAAATCCCGCCAAAGACCGGAAGATGGGCGGAAAGAAGGAAAATCAACGACATGACCATTGCCATCCGGGGCTTAATGGTTTTATGCGATTTTGACATAATCCGTTATTTAGTGGGTCATTAATTCAAATATAATTTTTAAAAGGCTGAAAGATTTTGATTAAAATATAAGAATCCGTTAATTTCTCAAAACAATATGAGAGAAAACAGCAAAATGATCGGAAGGATAAATTTCTCCTTCATGATCCCTGACAATGTAGGAATCTATGGTGCTCTCATGCCCCCTGGAAAAAATATAATCTATCCTGTAGTCGTCTGAAACATTATCACGCCAGCCATGGAAGGTGTTCTCAACATCGAGCGGTTCCGGATGTATTTCCCTGAAGGTGTCTGAAAAGCCCGCATCAAGGATCTTTTCAACTACTATATTGTCTTCCATGACATTCATGTCGCCCAATAAAATGACCGGATAGCCATTTGCTTTTTCACCGATCCTCTCAAGCATAAGATCTATGCTTCTCTCTCTTGAATATTGCGAAACATTATCCAGGTGGGTATTCATAACCAGGATGGTATCGTTGTGGTGGCGATTGACAAACAGTCCCCACGTTGCCATGCGGATCCAGGCATTTCCCCATGTATTTGAGCCCGGTACCTCCGGGGTGTCGGACAGCCAGAAATGTCCGTCCTCCGCCATGTTCCATTTTTCCCTGTTATAGAAAATGGGGACGGCTTCTCCCTCGTCGGGACTTGCTTCCCGGCTCCTGGACGTATAGCCGTATTCGGGCAGGTTTTCATCCAGGAACTCTACCTGTACCGGCACTGCTTCCTGCAGTCCGATAAAATCAGAGGGATGATCAAGAATAAGCTGAAGAAGATCGCCTTTTCGCTTGCTCCAGTCATGCGGGCTTCCGTCTTCGCTTGCAAACCTTATATTGAATGACATTACTTCTGCATCCAGGATCTGGTTTCCGCCAGTCAGGTCACGGGGCTTATCCTGTGGTGTTTGCCCGGATGCCGGCGAACATGCTGCAA
>SKQJ01000088.1 GCA_007119075.1 Bacteroidales bacterium
AAAATGGACGAAGGCCCGTATCATAGTATATTGAATTAAATCTGCAGGGACGACGGTGCTTCCTTGCAGGTAACGTAAGGAGGCATAATTATGGTTGAAATAAAACAAAACTTCCAGGAACTACTTGAAGCCAAAAAATGGCAGGCGTTAAAACGTGAGCTGAAGGAACTGGAACCCCATCAGATTGCTGAAATTATCGAATACCTGCCTGAACCCGATGACATCATCCTTTTCCGGCTATTACCCCGGGAACAGGCTAAAGAAACATTTCAGCACCTGTCCCACGATGAACAGGAGAATATAATCGAAAAACTTGCACTCAATACAGGCAAGATTTCCAGCCTCTTAAACGACCTCGATCCTGATGACAGGACTGCATTCCTGGAAGAGCTGCCGGGAGAGATAACCCAGAGACTGATCCAGCTTATGTCTCCCGAGGAGAGAAACATCACAACCCGTCTTCTGGGCTATCCCGAAGATAGTGTAGGCCGGCTGATGACACCGGAATATGTTGCCGTCAAACCGGATTTCACCATCGAACATGCGCTTGCCCATATCAGGAAATACGGAAAGAATTCCGAGACTCTCAATGTAATCTATGTCGTAAACGAAAGCGGAAAATTAATTGATGACATAGGGATTAAAGATATTATCCTTGCCTCCCCCGGGCAGTCGATCGCCGATATCATGGATAACCGGTTTACGGCGTTAAGCGCCCTGGACGACCAGGAGCTGGCCATACGGGCCTTCCGGGATTACGACCGGGTTGCCTTGCCCGTTATTGACACAAAGGGGGTGTTGCTGGGGATCGTTACTTTTGATGATGTAATGGATGTGGCCGAGGAAGAAAGCACCGAAGATTTTCACCGGTTCGGATCGATCCAGGATGCCATTATCAATCCACTGAAAGCTACAATTTATCACATGTATAGAAAGCGTGTCGTCTGGCTTTCGGCGCTGGTTTTTATGAATGTATTCTCGGGGGCTGCCCTTTCCATTTTTGAAGAAGTTATCGAATCGGTTGTTGCGCTGGTGTTTTTTCTTCCCCTTCTCATCGGCAGCGGAGGAAACGCAGGCGCGCAGTCAGCAACCCTGATGATACGTTCTCTGGCAATCGGTGATGTTGAACCTAAAGACTGGCTCAGGCTTCTGGCCAGAGAGTTCCTGGTAGCGTTCCTGCTTGGTATCACCATGGCTCTAGCGGTGGCCCTTATTGCCAGTTTAAGAGCTCCGGAAATAATGCTGGTGGTGATGGCCACCATGATCTTAACCGTGCTGACGGGAAGCCTTGTCGGACTGCTGTTGCCTTTTGTCTTCACAAAGCTGAAGATTGACCCGGCAACCGCAAGCGCGCCGCTTATCACATCTATTGCCGATATCTGCGGAGTACTTATCTATTTCTCAATTGCCTCATGGTTTTTTGGAATCTGAAAACGGGCAAAATGTCTGTCTTTCCAGCTCATTAACGTAAATCCTTTCTTCGGTGATATCAGGATACCGGATATCATATAAACCACGTTCGATAATCCTTTCCGGCCGGGCTACGAAGAGGGCGCGCGGAATTTGGCACTGTACGGCATCCGATCAATTCACAGAATTACATGGCAGTGAGGCCAACATATGTCAAAAGTGATTAACTTTACCGGCCAGCCTGACAGAAAGTGTCGCGGCGCTCCTCTGCCGGTTTTTATCCATGCGGAGGGAGTGTTTCAGGGGATCAATTTCCCGCCCGTTAACAATTCGGAATATCCTTTATGAAATAGATTTCTGGGGATGAGGATCACAAACCATACAAGGGCAATTGCCCGGTTTCTGCCGGAAGACTTATGGATAGCATTATTAGTGTTTCTATTCAGCCTTTTTTTAACGGCCATATCAGTAAACTATGTAAGGAATCTGAAAAAAGAGGCTGCTATTCAGAGTTTTGAATCTGCCAGTGCTGAGATCCAGAGTAGAATGGAAACCAGGCTCCGGGCCCATGCCCAGTTGCTTCGCAGCGGGGTGGGGCTTTTTGCCGCCACAGACATCGTAACACGCGAACAATGGAACCAGTTTTATGACCATGCAAGAGTGCAGCGTTATTTGCCGGGACTGCAGGGTTTTGGATACAGTGCGGTCGTTGCTCCCCGGGATCATTCCCGTTATGTCGCGGATACCCCGCAAGACAGCTATTCCGGGCACACAACATCCGTAATCTATCTTGAACCGTCTGCCGGGAAGAATCTTGAATTTTTAGGACAAGATATGTTTTCCAAAGAAATTCACCGGCAGGCAATGGAAATGGCGAGGGATTCGGCATTTGCAGTATTATCAGGAAGGGTTTCGGTGAATCAGGAAATGGCCGAAGAGAATCAGGCAGAAATACTTATGTATATTCCTGTTTACATCCGGAATATGCCCGTAAATACTGTAAGCGAGCGCAGGGCGGCAATTCAGGGCTGGGTATTCAGTCCTTACAGGATTGATTATCTGACCCAAGGCATACTTGGATACTGGGATTCTCCCGGCCCCAAAAGGATCCACCTCAGGATATACGACAGTGCCAGGGACCCTGATGGCGACCTTCTATTTGACAGTCAGCCGAATATGGCTCCAGAGAACAAGGCCCTTCAAAATCTGTCCGTTACGCTTCCCGTCAGATTGAACAACGATGAATGGACCATGGTGCTGACCAGGAGAAGTGATGAATTCAGCCTGCTTAACACCGCCCTGCTTATGATACTTGTCAGCGGCATTATCATAAGCCTCTTATTGTCCCTTTTGACGCTATCGCTATTGAAGACCAGAAAATTAAACAGTGACAAGGTGAGATTTATCTCCATTCTCGGGCATGATCTCAGGAGCCCCTTCAACAGCCTGCTTGGATTCCTGGATATTCTGAACAGGGATTTTCACATGCTTGGGGAAGAAAAAGTCCAGCAGTACCTGAACTACACCCATTCGGTAGCAAAAAATACCTACGGCCTTCTTGAAAACCTGATCGAATGGTCCAGGACGCAATCCGGAAAATTGAAGTTCAGACCGGAGCTGATCAATATCAAGGATTTATGTAATGATGTTCAACAGCAGATAAATGCAGGTGCCCGGGCAAAGGACATCAGCATGAAATTTCAAATCGATGAGACCACAAAATTGTTTGCCGATCCTGATATGCTCAAAACAATATTACGGAACCTTTGCACAAACGCCATCAAATTTTCCCATCGGGGCGGGGAGGTAATTGTAAGAACAGTACAGGATGGACGGCAGGTTATACTGGCAGTTTCAGATTCGGGAGTCGGGATGGAACCCGATAGATTGACCAAAATATTCAAAAATGCTCATCTGGTTACCTCCAGGGGCACCTCAAGTGAACCTGGCTCCGGCCTTGGTCTGATCATATGCCAGGAGTTAATAAAAATCCATGGTGCGAGTATCCGGGCTGAAAGCGAACCCGGAAAAGGAACGACGTTTTATTGTCATTTCGAACAGACAAAATCTCGCCCGTTACCAGCCTGAAAAAAGCCTGTCCTGCTGACCTGAATCCAATCAGGCCTTCGCGCCCTGTATCCAGCAATGAAAAAGGATTATTACAATTCGCGGAAATGAAGGTCTTCCTGGATGCGAACATACTTGTGGCGGTGCTTAACAAAGAGTACCCGTTATTCAGCAGTGCCGCCCGCAACCTCAGCCTGGCAGATAACAGCAGGTTTGATCTCTGCACCTCCCGCCTGTACCTGGCCATAGTTTTTTACTTTTCCGGAAAGAAAAGCGGAATTAAAACTTCTCTGCCCCCCCGGCTGCAGCATTTTGGGAATATACCGGAACCAATAAACAGGGGAATCTAGTGTTGCCTATGCGCTTTTATAAGCTGGTTGTCACCGATCTCCTCATAAGGGTCCACCTTAAATCCGGTATCCTCAAGCCAGGTTTTATATTGCCCGAATGTCCATGTACCGCCAGAATCAGTATTCACCAGCATATTCACGGCAAACACAGCCGGATAGGGACCTGTGCCCCGGATAAAATCATTAATAATCAACCGGCCTCCCTCTATTAGTCTGCCGGCCAAATCTCTAAATAATTTCCTTATTTCTTTTTCACCATAGATATGGCAAATGTGACCAAGGTAAGCCAGTGTAAACGGACCGTCAGGAAGCCGGCTGGTAAAATCACCTTTGACCATCTTTATTGGAAGGCCGGGATCGAGCTCAGGCTCCATCATGTCGATTACGTCCGGCAAATCAAGTATTGTGACTTCAGCCCCCTTAAGAGCAAAAGCCCTGGCATTTGTCAAAGGTCCGCCGCCAACGTCAAGCACCCTGACGCCGGCAGAAAGTCCTTTCAGGCAATAACCGGCTAGCACAGTTGCATCTTCTTCTGCATAGGTACTCATTGCCTCTATAAAGCTTCTTTTTTCTTCAATACTTTCACTTTTAGGTGCAGGTTTCCCTGTCTTCAAAATCTCAGGCAATTCCAGCCATTTTGAAAAAAGATAATAGGAATGCATAAAAGGGAAACCCTGGTATTGAGGGCTTTTTATATCGTACAAAATGGAATAGCAGGCCTCTGTCATCTTTAGTTTTCCGGCTTGATGCTCAATATAACCGAGTGAAACCAGCGCTTCCGTTACCGTCCACAATGCTCTTTGATCACTACCGGTAACAGTGGCGAGTTCCTGTTGAGTAAAAGTTTTATTTTTCAGCGCATCAAAAATGCCGGCTTTGACAGCCGCCCCAACTATGAGGAATTCCTCAGGCAATTGAAATGATTCAACATTGGGCATTTTTCCCTTGT
>SKQJ01000052.1 GCA_007119075.1 Bacteroidales bacterium
ATAGTCGCCGCAATAAAAAACTGGGATCCGAAATCATCCGGAGGCATCGACATTGCCGTTTTATTGCCTGAAAAGGACCGGAAAGAGCTTAACGATTATTTCAGCAAAAAGCAAAAGGAGCTTCTGGATAGCGGACTTGAACTGAAATTTGATGACGGCATGAGATCAGGCTTCAAGATCGGCCCTAAAGATGGAAGCTACCAGATAAGCTTTACCGAGGAGGATTTTGAAAGCTTCTTCAGGAATTATCTGCGTCCGAGAACCACAGAGCTTCTCTATTCAGGCGAATAATCCCTCCTGCGGAACCGGCATGCGTGCCGGGATGATCGAACAAGTAGATCTAATTGAGTAACAGAAAATAAATGTTTGAAAGAAATTACTATTACCTGGTATCGGGGCTGCCCGATATAATACTTGATCAGAAAAAACTCATTATAAGCCTGGATGAATTCAGGGATGAAATGAAATCTCAGCTTCATCCGGATGATCTCCGCCTTGTTGAACTCCTGTTTCTTCCTGCCGACAACGAGAATCTCCTGAACCTGCTTCGTAAAACCGGAAAGCCTTTTGATGACGCGGGGAATTTTTCCAGGGACGAGCTGGAGCAGGAAATCAAGGAACCATACCTCACTCCGGACTACATGCAGCGGCTCATTACCGCCTGGAAAGCCGATAGCCCCCTGTTTGACGGCCTTTCATGGGAAGATCAGCTCACCTGGCTGTATTATGAATATGTAAAAGACTACGACAATGAGTTTTTGAGCGACTGGTTTGAGTTTGACCTGAATCTGAGGAATATCGTAGCCGGAATAAATATCCGTAAGCACAAGCTGAAAGGGGAGAAATTTTATGTTGGCGACAATTCCATAGTGCAGGCAGTGAAAAAAAGCTCACTCAGGGATTTTGGACTGGGCAATGATTTTGAACACATTGAGAAGATCATAACCATCCAGGAAAATGATAACCTCCTCGAACGGGAACGGTCGATGGATCTGCTTCGCTGGAATTTCCTGGATGAAAAAATCACTTTTAACTATTTCACCGTAGAAGTTCTTTTAAGCTATATCATAAAACTAAAGATTGTACAGCGCTGGCTGGAAATGGACCCTGAAACCGGTAAACAGATGTTCAGGAAACTTATCGGGGACCTTGAAATGAGTTATGAATTCCCCAGGGAATTCATGATCAGCGATGCCCGCAAAAACCAGCAGCGACTCTGAAAAACCTGAATGCTGCGAAGCTGCAGTTCAATAAAATGGAATATTAATTTTGCTAGCCATAATTTCTACAAATGACACAAAATAATTTAACAAAAGGTAAAGTGGCCGGGGTAATTGCCAACCTTGTAATGGTGGATGTCGACGGACCGGTTTCACAGAATGAGATTTGTTATATAAGGCTTGAAAAAGTCAAATTAATGGCCGAGGTCATCAAGTTTATCGGGAAACGGGCGTATGTACAGGTTTTTGAGAGCACCCGCGGACTGAGGATAGGTACTCCTGTAGAATTCACCAGGGGCATGCTTGAAGTCACTCTCGGGCCGGGTATTTTGTCAAAGAACTACGACGGACTGCAGCATGATCTGAACAAAATGGATGGCGTGTTTCTTAAAAGGGGCGATTATACCTTTGCTCTCGATAATGAAAAGAATTGGTCCTTCAAGCCTCTGGCCAGCGAGGGAGATATGGTAGCCGCGGGCGACTGGCTGGGAGAGGTCGACGAGAATTTTCAGCCTCACAAGATTATGGTCCCCTTTAAATTAGAGGGCAGGTATAAGGTGAAAAGTCTGGTTGCACAGGGCGAATACACCATTAATGATACGATTGCCGTGTTGACCGACGAAAAGGGCAACGATACGAACGTGAAGATGATGCAGAAATGGCCTGTCAAAATTCCAATCAAAACCTATAAGAATAAACCACGGCCCTTTAAATTGCTTGAAACGGGGGTCAGGACAATTGACACGCTTAACCCGATCGTGGAAGGCGGAACAGGATTTATTCCAGGTCCTTTCGGCAGCGGAAAAACAGTGCTTCAGCATGCCATTTCAAAACAGGCAGAGGCAGATATAGTCGTGGTTGCCGCTTGCGGCGAAAGGGCAAATGAAGTGGTTGAAATTTTTGCCGAATTTCCCGAAATCGAAGATCCGCATACCGGCCGGAAACTGATGGAAAGAACAACCATCATCGCCAATACCTCGAACATGCCGGTTGCTGCCCGTGAAGCTTCGGTCTATACCGCCATGACAATATCAGAGTATTACCGGTCCATGGGGCTAAGGGTACTGCTCCTTGCCGATTCGACATCCCGGTGGGCTCAGGCGCTCCGGGAAATGTCCAACCGCATGGAAGAACTCCCCGGACCGGATGCCTTCCCGATGGACCTGCCAGCAATTATCTCCAACTTTTATTCCCGGGCAGGGTTTGTATATCTGAACAACGGGAAAACCGGATCAATAACTTTTATCGGAACGGTATCTCCCGCGGGCGGCAACCTGAAGGAGCCGGTTACCGAATCGACCAAAAAGGCCGCCCGCTGCTTTTATGCTCTTTCACAGCAAAGGGCCGACAGCAAACGGTATCCTGCGATCGATCCGATTGACAGCTATTCAAAATATATTGAGTATCCCGAGCTGCAGGAATACCTGAAGGAGAATGTAGGAGAGGAATGGGTCAATGACGTGATGATCATTAAAAACATACTCATCAGGGGGAAGGAGGCTTCCGAACAGATTAACATCCTTGGTGATGACGGCGTTCCCATCGGCTATCATGTTGATTTCTGGAAAGCGGAAGTCATTGATTTCGTTATTCTGCAACAGGATGCTTTCGATAAAACAGACCGTCTGACTCCCATGAAAAGGCAAAAATCCATGCTCGGAAAGGTGCTGGAAGTCTACCGGACAGAATTCGAATTCGGCTCATTTGAAGAGGTAAACCCATACTTCAAAAGGATAATCAACGAATTCAAACAGATGAACTACTCCGAATTCGAATCCGATACCTTCGGGAAACACGAAAATGAACTCAAAAAAATTATTGACGAAAAGAAAACTGCATAATGGAAACCAAGGCTTTTCAGAAAATATACACGAAAATAACCCAGATCACCAAGGCTACGTGCTCCCTTAATGCTGAAGGTGTTGGCTATGAGGAACTGGCATCCGTAAACGGCCGCCTGGCCCAGGTTGTAAAGATCCAGGGCGAAAGCGTGACGCTACAGGTGTTTGGCGGCACAGAAGGCATCCCTTCCAATGCCGAAGTTACTTTTTATGGCAAACCCCCAACTCTTAAAGTGGGCGATGACCTCAGGGGCCGTTTCTTCAATTCATTCGGGATGCCCATCGACGGCGGACCCGAAGCCGAAGGGGAAGAAAGGGAAATCGGCGGTCCCTCGGTTAACCCTGTTCGCAGAAAACAGCCTTCGGAGCTCATTGCCACCGGGATTGCCGGCATCGATCTGAACAATACGCTGGTAAGCGGACAGAAAATACCTTTCTTTGCCGATCCCGACCAGCCTTTCAACCAGGTTATGGCAATGGTTGCCCTTCGTGCCAAATGCAACACGATCATACTTGGGGGAATGGGTCTTACCAATGACGATTACCTTTATTTCAAGAATGTTTTCGACAATGCCGGCGTCCTTGACCGAATAGTGAGCTTTGTGAACACCACCGAGGATCCCCCGGTTGAAAGGCTGCTGGTGCCTGATATGGCTCTGACAGCAGCCGAGTATTTTGCTGTCGACAAGAATGAGGATGTGCTGGTGCTTCTTACAGACATGACACTCTATGCCGATGCGCTGAGCATTGTATCCAACCGTATGGATCAGATACCTTCGAAGGACAGCATGCCGGGTTCCCTGTACAGTGATCTTGCCAAGATCTATGAGAAAGCCGTCCAGTTTCCCGAGGGAGGATCAATTACCATTATTGCCGTCACCACCCTTTCCGGCGGCGACATAACCCATGCCATACCCGATAATACAGGGTATATAACCGAAGGACAGCTTTTTCTCCGCAGGGATACCGACATTGGCAAGGTAATCATTGATCCGTTCAGGAGCCTGTCGCGCCTTAAGCAGCTTGTGATCGGGAAAAAGACCCGCGAGGATCATCCCCAGGTCATGAACACGGCCGTGCGGCTGTATGCCGATGCTGCCAACGCCCGCACCAAGCTTGAAAACGGTTTTGACCTTACCGATTATGATGAAAGAACTCTGAGATTTGCCCGGGAGTATTCGGAACGGCTTCTTGCCATTGATGTCAACATTAATACCGAGACAATGATAAAAACCGGCTGGGAGCTGTTTGGCAAGCACTTCAGGGCAGAGGAGGTCGGAATCAGGGCAGAGTTTGTTGAAAAATACTGGCCAAAAGATGAATAGGCCATTGATTTGCTGCAGGGGCTTTAAAACACAATATCAGTAAAATGGCAATAAAATTTCAATATAACAAAACGTCGCTTCAGGTTCTGAACAAGCAGCTTCAGATAAGGGTCAGGGCATTGCCCACGATCAAGAACAAGGAAACTGCGCTCCGGGTAGAGGTCAAAAAGGCCAGGGACCAGGCAGCCATGCTGGACAGGAAGCTTGAGGAGAAAATAGAGGCATATGAATATATGGCCCGGTTATGGGCGGAATTCGATCCTTCTCTGGTGACTATAACCGATGTGGAGCTTTCGGTAAAGAAGATAGCCGGGGTAAAGACGCCTGTACTGGATCACATACATTTTGAGCTCAAGGAATTCAGCCTGATCAGTTCGCCGGACTGGTACATGGATGGTATATCGGTCCTCAAGGAACTGGCTACGGTCGGCATTGAAAGGGATTTTTTCTATCGTAAGATGCACCTGCTTGATCATGCAAGAAAAAAAACAACACAGAAAGTGAATCTTTACGAAAAGGTCCAGATCCCCGGTTATGAGGAAGCAATTTTAAAGATCAAGCGCTTCCTCGAAGATGAGGAAAACCTTGATAAATCGTCACAGAAAATTGTAAAGAACCGCCAACAGCAAACAGAGGAAATAGCATGATCATACCGATGACAAAATATTCCCTGCTGGTGTACCATCGTGAATACCAGGATTTTCTTGATAGGCTGCGCGAGCTCGGAGTTGTTCATATAGTTGAAAAGCAGAGGGAAATCCCCGATGAGATAAGGGACAGGTATCAGTATGTGGACAGTGTCGACAAAGCCACCCGTTTTCTGTTAAAGCGGGTTACGGGGCCATCCGCAGTTCCCGATGAACATGATGGCAAAGAGGTTTATGAAGAGGTTGTCAGGCTTCAGAACCAGGTTGAACACAATAAAAGCAAGCTGAATTCTCTCAAAAAAGACATTCATGAATTACAGCCCTGGGGTGATTTTTCCTACGAATCCATTAAGCAGATGGAGGAGCAGGGGGTATTTATGAAGTTCTTTGTTTCCCCCGTCAGGAAGTTTGATCCGGCATGGAAGGAAGACTACACTCTGGAGGAAATCAGCACCCGGGAGAGCCAGGTATATTTCGTTGTTATTGCCACCGGCACCCCGGAGGTCGACATCCCGGCCGAGGAGGTCAGTCCGCCGACCCGCTCTCTCACTTCCCTGAATGAAGAAAAAGTAAAACTTGAAAAACAGAACGAGGCCATAGAGAGCCGCTTCAGCTACCTTGCCGATACCGCGCTCCCTTCGCTTGAAAATTACAAAAGATCCCTTATCCAGGATCTCGAGTACAACAAGGCGGTGTATAACACTTCAAGGGAAGCGGATGACAGGCTTATGATCCTTGAAGGATGGGTGCCCCGGGAGTCGGTTGAAAAGGTGAACAGCTTTATCGACAGCACCGGAGCAGCTTATGTGACTTCTGAACCGGAAGAGCATGAAAAAGTTCCCGTTAAACTTAAAAACAACGGATACGCCAATAAGTTTGAAAAAATCGGAGAGCTTTATTCACTCCCCAATTACAAGGAACTTGATGTCACACCGTTCTTTGCGCCTTTCTATGCGCTGTTCTTTGGTTTCTGCCTGGGTGACGCCGGTTACGGTTTGCTTCTGGTGACAGCCGCTATAATAGCCAGGGCAAAGGTCAGGGAAGAGCTTAAGCCGATGGCCGTGCTGGTCTCCTATCTTGGGCTGGCAACAATTTTCTTTGGAATTGTAAGCGGTGTCTTTTTCGGAATACTGCTTTATGATACAAATCTTCCGGTTTACCGCGATATTTCGGCGATGCTGGCAGAGCGCGGCACCGACATCAATATGCTTTTGTTTTACCTTGCCATTGTTCTTGGTGCCATTCAGATAATTTTCGGCATGATCCTGAAGGCTGCCAATGAGACCATACAGTTTGGCTGGAAATTCGCAGTCGGGACCTATGGCTGGCTGACTCTTATAATAGGAGGCCTGCTGGTGTACCTGGTCAGCGTCGTTACCGGAATCTCCATGGACAGCCTTATGCCTGCAATGTATGCCGTGCTTGTAGTGAGCGGGATCATGATCCTTTTCCTGAATAATCTTTACAGGAACGTGCTGACAAACTTTGGCATCGGTCTCTGGAACACATACAATATGGGTACAGGTTTGCTCGGCGATCTGCTTTCCTATATCCGGTTGTTCGCCCTTGGCATATCCAGCGCCATACTCGGACTTGTATTCAATACCATGGCAGTGGCAATGAGCGGAAATATCCCGGTGGTCAGCGTTATCGTCATGGTATTTATTCTCGCTTTCGGGCACAGCATAAATCTTTTCATGTCAGGCCTGGGCTCGTTTGTGCATCCCCTGCGTCTCACATTTGTCGAGTTTTACAAGAATGCCGGTTTTACGGGCGGGGGTGTGAAATATGATCCTTTTAGAAAAATTAATTAGCTATTACAAATTACTTACACTTAATCTTTAAATTATTATGGAACCGATTATTTTAGCTTACATTGGCATTGGATTAATGATAGGCCTCGCCGGCGCCGGAAGTGCCATTGGTGTGTCTATGGGGGGCAGTGCTTCAATTGGCGCTTTAAAAAAGAATGAGGATGCTTTTGGTACTTATATGGTGCTTAGTGCCCTGCCCGGAACCCAGGGGCTATACGGGTTTATGGGTTATTTCGTGCTGACCGGTTATACCGGCTACCTGCCTGCAGAAATGACCTTTTATTCGGCTGCTACCATTTTTGGGGCCGGACTTGCGCTTGGTATCGTTGGACTGATTTCGGGTATCCGGCAGGGACAGGTTTGTGCCAATGGCATTGCCGCAATAGGCTCGGGTTACAATGTATTCGGCAATACGCTGGTCCTCGGTGTATTCCCTGAACTATATGCTATTATTGCATTTGCTGCCACCTTCCTTTTGAGTGCCGCTATCTAGTTTAGCTGGCTAACAATCTTACGGCCCGCTGATTATTCTGATAAAACAGCGGGCTTTTTTTATCTGGCCCGCTTCATGGCAGAAAATTTCCAGCCTGATTATCCCGCTGCTTCTTGGCGTTTAACGGAATTAGAGTTAAATTGCATAATAATGAGGAGGGTCATGCCGTTAAATTTTTCCCAGTTTGGCTGGTTTATGCCGGTGGGGTTAAACTTGTTTAAATAAACTTTTTTCAGCCGATGATGCCGGGCCCTGATAAATTCAGATCATTTACAGCTGCGCTTTTTGCAGCGACCCTTGGGCTTTTCCTTTTTTACGGTTGTGAAAGGGATGATGATCTCGTTGCCATTGTATCATTTGAAATTACCGACCCTGTGCGGACCGAGGAGGGTATTGAAGCCGGGGGACATCTGATAGCCAACAGGGAAATAGACATTGAGAATTTCGGGATTGTCTATGACACCGGTCCTCAGCCCGATATCAATGACTTTACCGTTCCCGGACATGGCCTTGAGACTACCTGGATACTCGATAGCTATTCGGTGGAGTTTAAAAGCCTCATCACCGGCCTGTCGTCCGGAACAACCTATTACTTCAGGGCATTCGTTACCACCCGGACGGGTACGGCCTATAGTCAGAATCAGATAGAGTTTATTCCCTGATCGCTGAAATTACATTCCGGATCCGTTTATTCCTGACACCGGTTAAATGATCATGTTGCTGTTATGATTTCCGTATGTATTCCCATTTACAACTGCAGGGTAACTGCACTCCTAAAGGAGCTCCCGGCCGTGATCAGGGCATCCGGGGTGAAAGCAGAAATAATTCTCATCGATGACAGGTCGTCCGATGAATACAGGGAATACAACAGTCAGGCATGCAATGAGCATAAATACATTCTTCTTGAAAAAAACATTGGCCGCTCCAGGATAAGGAACTTATTTCTGAAATATGCAGAATATCCCTATCTGCTTTTTCTTGATTGCGATTCAATCATTACCTCGCCCGATTTTCTGATCAATTATATACGTGAGCTCCGCAGAACCGGATCGCCGGTTATTTGCGGCGGGCTCACCAATGATACGTCTGTCCCCCCCAGAAAGGAAAGGCTTAGATGGAAATATGGAATCAGCAGGGAGGAAAATCCAGCGTCCCTGAGGAACCTTGATCCTTACGGCTTTTTCAGGACCAACAACTTCATTACAGACAGAAATGTGCTTGAAAATATAGGATTCGACGAAAGAATTTCCGGATACGGTTATGAGGATACCCTGTTTGCCTACCGGCTGAAGAAAGGAGGCATAACGGTAATGCACATAGACAACCCGGTTTTGCATTGCTGCAGGGAACGCAACAGGGAATTCCTGGATAAATCAAAAAACGGGGTTTCCAACCTGGTGGCCATTATGGAATATATTGACTATGACAAGGAGTTTA
This sequence comes from Bacteroidales bacterium, assembly GCA_007119075.1. Classification (GTDB taxonomy): domain Bacteria; phylum Bacteroidota; class Bacteroidia; order Bacteroidales; family PUMT01; genus PXAP01. The sequence goes on from SKQJ01000052.1 coordinate 8,778, forward strand.
TCAATGGAATAAAATTGTTGCGGACTCACTCCAAACTCAGGCAATGGCGCCTGCAATCAGTCCTCGCCCTGTTGTCCGGGATCACCCAGCCCGGGTTGAAAGTCCTGCTTGCAAGGGGATTTGGCGGATTATGGATGCTTGATCTCTACAAGCTCGGGGTCCTGTTGCGGACAGGCAGGATGAAAAATAATGGCCGGCGATAGCCGGCCACGGGATTCTTTCGGGTCACTCTTATTCGATCAAAATCACAGATGCGGGATCATTTATCCGGAAGGTAAATGATTCGGTGAAATACAGGCGGACCTCCATTGCGCTGTGCGACTCATAGCCTATTGAGATATCATGGCCGAGCACCAGGTTGAGCTCGGACGCAAATGCCGGGACAAGGAAGGCTTCATTAATGAAATGGCTCAATATTACTTTGCCCCCAAGCAGTTTTTCGAGCTGGATCTTTAACGGGTATCCTTTGAAGAGCGAAGATATGGTTTGCCACTTCCCGGGACTTACTACCAGTGAATAAGGCCCGTCAAATGAAGCGTCCCTTAATTTTGTAATTCCAAGGGAGACAACCGAAAGCAGGTCGTCAGTTTTTTCAGGAAAGGCAAGTTTTTCGTCCGGATTGCAGTCTCTCAGGCCTGTCAGCGACGCTTCCGCAAGTCCGTAGTAAACGGTTTTATCTTCAAACTCCGCCAGTTTTATGGCTGCTTCCTCCATTGCATCCAGGTTTACGTCCCGGGCTCCCCTGGTCAGGTTGTCCAGTTCCCAGATGTTCAATGAAAAAATTATCCTGGGTTCGATCAGAGGCTGAACTCTGTTGATGCCATACACTACACCCTTTTTATCCTGGTTGTCGGGAATTACAAGCCTGCCCGAGGGAACGGCTGCATAGTCCCAGCCTTTGGGGCCTTCCACATCCACAAATTTCCGGGCCGAAAGATGCAGGGAAAGGAACCTTTTTGCTTCTTTTTTTATTTCCTCCCATGCCTCGCTTGAAACAGGGGCCAGTTGCTGTTTTAGAATATCCATAATAATTATAGTGTTATTTGATTTTGCCGATTGAAAGATCCGGTAAACCGGAACCACTTTCTTCATCTGTGAAGAGCTCTTCCCTTAGTTTCACGTCCCAGCCCTCCATATTCTTCCGGAGCCATTCCAGGGTCATACAGGCATGCTCAATTTCTTCATCCATGTTGTGTTTCAGAATTCTTTTAAGATCTTCGTTCTTTGAAACATTTATTCTCTGGTTATACCAGTCGACTGCTTCTATTTCCTCCTTCAGGCTGACGAGGGCCCTGGAGATATCCCTGGCATGGGCACTGAGTTCTTCTGCCGGTTCGTGATAATTTGACATCTTGATTTAAATTTTAATTCAACATTTTTTGTGATCGGAAAGGCAACCCGTGTCATATTCTGTCTGAAACTGGCTTCACGGGCTATCTTACCATAAAATTAGCCAACATAATGTATAATACCAAAAAAAATTCCCGTTACCGGGAATCAGATTGCAGCGAGGGGCATCAAAGAGTTTGAGAAAGGGCGCCAAATTTTAGTTTATGACCCTGATATCTTCCACGAATGGGCCTATGGAAAGGACCCTGCCGGCCACTTCGTCAAGCGGCCGGCCGTCGACGAAGCAGTTTTCGAAAATCACATTCTCTATCCTGTTGCCATGGCTGAAGCCTTCAAGTGAAATGGGGCCTTCATGGAACCAGGATACATTTCTCAGTGTCACGTTGCGGATATGACCGGGCAGATCATCACCATACCTTTGTCCCTCGGTAATGATAAGCTCAAAGAGTTTTTCATCTGCCTGCTCCACCCTGATATCCTCAAACAGTATATCGCTGATGACCGAGGGTCCGTCGCACACGATGCTGAAGCCGCTATGGCCGTCAACCCTGCTGCCCCCTCGGGAAAGCAGGATATCGTTGTTGCGGGCTATGACGTTGCGGATATAAGGCCCGCGGGTCTCGAAACCTATTGTCACCCCATCGGCAAATGCGAACCCTACCATCGTATTGTTTTCGATAAGAATATCCTCCACGATATGTTCGGGCCTGGGCGATTTTATTGCTATGCAGTCATCGGTGCACCTGAAAAAGCTGTTGCTTATTATCACATCCTGAGATCCTAAAGGGTTGATGCCGTCGCCGCTTGGGCCAAAGCTTGCAATCCTGATGTCATTGTATATGACATTCCGGCTGTTGGTTATTGTGTTTATCCATCCCCTGCCGTTGCGAATCATAATCCCATCAAAAACAGCGTTTTCGGAATCATCCACCCTTACCATCCTGTTGAATTCGTATCCGCCGTCCAGGATGCCCCTGCCGGTAACCCTGATATTGTTTGCACCGTTGGTGCGTATCCCACCGTAGACTATTGCTCCGGGGGCAATATAAAGTGTCTGGTTGTCCCTCATGTGAATGTATCCGGGCCGGTGCTCACCGGGTCCGAACCATACAACATCGGGATCATCGGGAGAGGGCACATTTTCATCAGGAGGATTGGCAAAAAAACAAAGCGGAGGCAGGTCGTCGATTTCAACATAAAGTTTGTCGGGGCCGGGAAGGGAAAATGTCAGGCTGTTTCCGTTGATGTCGGAATCAATTTGCCTGTCTGCGGGTCGCACCCGGGCCCGGGAGATTTCAGACGGTACCTCTATAGTAACCGTGATGGGGCCGTCGCATGAAAAAGAGGCAAAATGAACTTCCTGCTGTACGCTGGTATAAGCCCGGCCGGTGAACCAATCAGGCAACAAGCCGAGATTCATATCGGTGAGGAATTTTTCGGTCCATATTTCATGACCGTTTACAGTAACGGTGTAAATATCGCTTGTTTCAAGGCCCGGTACTTCTGGATAGAGAATCACACCGGTCCGGTTGCACGAGGCCAGGAAAAGCAAGGAAGAGACGATCGCCCCCCGGATAATTTTGTTTCGCATTTTGAATCCTGTTTATTTACAATTTGTCCGGCAGTTTTAGCCCGTACCGTGACTGTATTGACGGCTGTTGCAGCTGGCAATGCGGTCTGCGCAACCCTGGATTGCCGTATCAGAACCTTAGCTCTTTCAGGTATACGGCGGCCGATTCAAGACAGGCCATGCCATCCTGAACATTGTCCCTTTCAACGAAATAATGTTTTATTCCCTGGTCGGCCGCCTCGGCCATTACGGCCTGGAAATCTATTATTCCGCTGCCCGGGCATGCAAAATCTTCTTCCTCCCCCGGCGCCATATCCTTGATATGCAGCATTGGATATCTGCCGCTGTATTTTCGAAGGGTTTGCAGGGGATCGGCCCCGCCCTTTTTCACCCAGTATATATCCAGCTGGCATTTGACCAGGTTCTGATCCGTGTTTTCCATCAGGTAATCGAATGGAACAACCCCTTCGGAGGTGGTATCGAATTCCAGGTCATGATTATGCCAGCATAGCGTCAGGCCGTGCTCGCGCGAAACCTCCCCGAGCTTATTTAGCAATTCGGCGCTTTCCTTGCAGTGGTCGAGCGATAGAGGTCTTCCGCCGAACCAGGGCCAGTAGAGTACTGCATATTCCAGTTCAAGTGAATTGAGCCTGTCAAGACGGGTCTTTACCTCGTCCATATCACGGGAGAATACGCTGCCGCCTGCAACCGGCCTGAGCCCGATGCCCCTGCAGAATTCAAGGAATGAGGAGGCGGATTCCCCCCAGTAATTTCCGGTTTCGATTTCGGTATACCCCATTTCAGTGGTTCTTGTCAACACTTCCCTCCAGTCGCCTTCCCGTAGTTCCCTGCCGATGATTCCAGATATGAACCCGATATTGTCAAGGCTTCGTTCCCTGTTTCCGGAAGCGCAGGAGACAAGGGGTCTTGCCGCGAGCATTGCGGCGGTTCCGGCAGTCAGTGTACGGATGAATTTTCTTCTGTTAAGCATTTGTATGGTATTAGGTTTTGGGTTATGATAGTTCGGTATATGCTAGTCCGGTCAGCGCCTGACCGGAGGCCGGCTCCTCAAATTTGCCGTCAGCCGATCCGGGGGACGGTCCACGGCCTCCTGTACTCCGGCATGATCAAAGCATTGGCTTTTCTGCTGTTTGTAAAGCGGGAGCGGGCATCGTCCCACAACAGGACGCTTTCGCCAACCCGTGCCGCGATATTTGGTATGTGGGCATGGATGGCGGCTGCCCTTCCGATTTCGGGGGGGCACACGGGAGTTTCGCGAGACTTGATGCAGTCGAGGAAATTCCTTACATGCGGAGAATGGGCTTCGCTCATACCGCTCACATGAATGGGTTCGGTCTTGTGGCTGCGTGTGCTGTTGTCCCATTCGGGGAATACCTGGTAGCTGTTGCGGTCGGTCACTATGGTACCGTTATTCCCGATAAATGCCACTCCGTATAATTTTTCGTAAGGGCCCTGCTGTACGCCGGCGGTCATGTCCCAGTTGATGACATAGTCTTTCCCGGGGAATATGACAGTCATGGTATCGAATGAATCTCTCATTCTGTCCTCGCCGGAGTTGTCGGTCGCAAAGGTCATTACCTTATCAGGGGCCTCAACCAGATCGCCGGCCCACAGTCCCATGTCAAGCAAATGCACTCCCCAGTCCGACATCAGTCCCCCGCCATAATCCCAGAAATGCCTCCATGAGCCGTGAAACCGGTTGCGGTTAAAAGGACGTTCGGGAGCCGGGCCGAGCCACATGTCATAATCGACTCCTGCGGGAACCGGTTCGTCTTCGCGGGGGATGCTGCCGATTCCGTAATTGAAATTTGCCCAGATATTGACCTTTCTGAGTGTGCCTATATGACCTTCCTTAACGAGCTTTACCGATTCAATGAAGGCAGGATTGCTTCGCTGCTGCTGACCTACCTGAACAATCCTGTTATAATGGTTTGCCGCTTTTACCATGAGATTGCATTCACCGATTGTATTGGCAAGAGGCTTTTCAATAAAAACATCCTTGCCAGCCTGCAGGCAGTATATCAGCTGGATGCAGTGCCAGTGATCGGGGGTCCCGATTATTACCGCGTCGATATCCTTTTGCTCCAGCATTTTCCGGAAATCTCCGTATAATTTCGGGTTCTGGTTGTAATCGTTTCGTATGGTGGCGGCCCTTTCATTGAGAACATTTGAATCCACGTCGCACAGGGCAACACAATTGGTGTCATCAAATCCAAGATGGCCGCGCAATATGTTGAAGCCATGGTTCCTGCATCCGATAAGTGCCACATTAATTTTGTCGGCCGCAGAGGTTTTCGCCGCCCGGGCTTTGGATGGAATAACTGTTGCCAGACCGATCCCGGCGGCAGTCATTGCCGATCTTCTTAAAAAATTCCTCCTGTTCATTTGTATTGGGTTTGGTTGAAATTATGCAGTTTGGCTGGATATTGCATGAGAAATGTTCAGTTTAGAAAAAACAAATATAATATTTTCTCCGGATGGAAGAACCGTTGTTTTATGATTTTGCCTTCAGGGCAATTTTTGAAAATTAAAAAAAATCCCTAAGTTTACCTCCCGCTGTGCTTCCAAACGAACCCTGAAAAAATTGCAATATGAGAAATCTGCTTATCATCCTGCCTTTAGTCGCCTGTTTGACCCTATCCCCGCTTTTAAGCCAGACCGGCCCTGCTTTTGATATGAACGAACGGCTGGGCCGGGGGATCAACTTAGGGAATATATTCGAGGCGCCCTCTGAAGGGGAGTGGGGCAATCCGTGGGATCCGGACTTTTGCAGGATTATTGCAGAACTTGGCTTCGATCATATCCGGGTTCCCGTAAGGTGGGAACCCAGGAGCATGGAGCAGCCCCCCTATACCATCGATGCCTCTTTCCTTGAAAGGATAAAGGGAGTGGTCGATACGGCCCTGGAGCAAGGTCTGCATGTAATCATCAACATGCATCACCACAGCCGCCTTCTCAATGATCCTGAAGGCCAGAAACAGCGGTTTCTTTCCCAGTGGGAACAGATAGCCGGCTATTTCAGCCATTATCCCGACAGTCTTTTATTCGAAGTATTCAATGAACCCCACGGAGATTTTACCCCGGAAATGTGGAACAGATTCTTCCCGGAGGCCCTGACAAGAATACGGGCTACGAATCCCGGCCGCATTGTGCTTGTGGGAACCGCCGAGTGGGGAGGCCTGGGAGGGCTAAGGCACCTGAAAATTCCCGATGACGAAAGGCTTATCCTTACAATCCATTATTATAACCCTTTCCGGTTCACCCACCAGGGAGCATCCTGGTCGAGCGGCGCCGATGCATGGCTGGGGACCCGGTGGAACGATACGGAAGAAGAAAGAAGGGCTGTTGAAGACGATTTCAAACCTGCCCTGGAGTTCAGCAGGCGGCATAACATTCCTGTCCATATCGGGGAATTCGGAGCTTACAGCAGGGCAGACATGGATTCCAGGGTGAGATGGACAACCTTTGTATCAAGGTTTTTCGAGCAGCAGGGTTTCAGCTGGGCCTACTGGGAATTCAGCGCAGGTTTCGGTATATACGACCGTAACAGGGGCAGGCTCCGCCAGGAGCTTGCTGATGCTCTTCTCCGGAACCGGGCAGGCGAGCCGGCGGCGGCAACAGGGGAATGACCCGGGACATGGTCCCGGATGGCAACCGGGCCAATACCCGCTTGTAATTACAAGATGATTGTGTTTTATCCACATGGTCAACTTCATTAACCAGAACCAGACCTGCCCGTGGCCTGAACCGCAGGGAAGCATGATATAAACCATAATAAAAAAACGAAAAATGAAAAACCTACTGTTTATCCTGACTTTAACAGCCTGTTTATCGAGCTTCCCTCTTGCCGGCCAGGATGGGCCTGCCTTTGAAATGAACCAGCGACTGGGCCGTGGGATCAATATAGGGAATACCTTCGAGGCCCCTTCCGAAACGGCATGGGGCAACCCATGGAATGATGATTATGCCCGTATTATAGCCGAACTGGGTTTCGACCATATCAGGGTACCCGTAAGGTGGGAGCCAAGAAGCCTTGTTGATCCTCCATATACAATTGACCCTGTATTTTTTGAAAGGATACAGGGAGTTATCGATACCGCGCTTGAACATGAGCTTCATGTGATCATTAACATGCATCACCATGATAACCTTTTAAACGATCCCGAAGGCCAGAAAGAGCGGTTCCTTTCCCA
>SKQJ01000130.1 GCA_007119075.1 Bacteroidales bacterium
CAGCTTTTGCATGACAGGGAGAATTTCGACTTTTTTGAAGTGTCGCAGAACAATAATAACGTTGATGACCAGCTTCATTACGACCGGCTTATGGAAATTCGGCAGCAGATTATAGATAACCCCAAACCGCTGAACAATATAAAGATATATGGCGGGGAACCGGCATGGACAACCAGTGCGGAGGAGGGTACCAGACGATTCTGGCGCAATGTGTTTGCCGGCTCGGCGAGCGTGCGTTTTCACCGTGAAGGCCCGTCCACCCACTATTTTGGCATAGGATTGAGCGAGCTTGCGCGGACCCATATCAGGAGCATGCGGATGTTTACCGATGAATTTGAGGTTTTTGACGCAATCCCTGCAAATCATCTCCTTGGCAGCAGGGAGTCCAACGAAGCCTATTGTCTGGCCCGGCCCGGCAGCAGGTATGCGGTCTATTTTCCCGATGGGGGGGAGGTCACTCTTGATTTGGCTGATGGGCGGTGGACTGTCAGGTGGCTGGATGTAATGGGCAACAGCTGGCATGATGCCACTTCCGTGGATACCGGACGCACTGTCAATCTGAAAGCCCCGGGAAGCGGTCAGTGGACTGCCGTCGTGGCAGGGAATCAATAATAATTTGGGCGACTATCTGCCGGGTATTTTGATAAATCCTCATTCGTTCCATTTTGATGGTTCCGGGTAACGGCAGGCTTTACATTGCTTTTTCCCGGTTCGGGGCATTGTTTGTCTGTGGCTTGATATCAGGGAGGGATGTTTTTTTGACCAATAATTTATATATTGCTGTCCAAACTATTTTCCCCTTTCAATATCCGGGAATCGCATTTTCATAATATTTCCATGGCAGGATCTGTCAGGCCATGCTGTCAAAAACAACTTTCAAATGAAGCGAAGAACTTTCATAAAAACCACTGCTCTCGGGGCTGCCGGACTGACCATGTCGCGTCTGTACGGGATGGAGCCAAGAATTGACAGGTTTGCCAGCGGTAAATTCTGCCTGCAGCCGGGTTCAGGAATACCGGTGATTGCTGAAGTCGATATGCTGATCGCCGGAGCGACCCTCGGAGGCATCACTGCGGCCGTTTCTGCCTCACGTTCGGGGGCATCGGTATTCGTAGCCGGCTATCTGCCCTATCCGGGAGAGGATATTTGCGGGACATACAGGGGGCTGTTCGATAAAAATGAATATACAGGAAAGGGGCAGATAAACGGAAACCTTTCCGGAGCCGCAGCGGCGGGGAGCGACGCTGGCAGCGTAGCCGGTCATTCGGGCTTGTCTCATGGCGATTTGCTCGGCATTAAGCTTTTCGGCGGCGACCAGGCAGCATCACCTATGCGGGTAAAGACCGTCCTTGAAAGGGAGCTTATTGACAATAACATCGATTTTCTTTATTGCAGCTATGTCTCAGACGTAATCTTCGATGATGACAATCAGCCTGCGGGGGTTATAATAAACAACCGTACCGGCCGCCAGGCGGTCTTATGCGGGAGCATCGTGGACTGTACTACGGGGGCATATGTGGCCAGGCTTGCCGGTGCCCGCTTCACTGATACCAATGAGTCAGGCAATCAGGATTATCACCTGGTTACAGTGGGAAACAGTTCAGCCTCCAAAAATGGCCTTACTGTTAAACGGCTTGCCTCCGGCGCATTTGTAAGACAGAGGGAATACCCGGTTCTTGAGTGCAGGGCATCGCTTACCGCCGGCGATTTCTCCTTTTCCTCCCTTGCAGCGGTTGAGCAGGAATTGAGGGACCGTACCTGGGATACGGAGCAGGTAGACTCGGCCGATCATTTGTTCTGCAACCGGTTTTACAGGCTTGACAGCATCGGGCGGTCGGCGCCTGAAACTTCCCGGGTGGAAGAGATGCCCCTTTCAGCCTTTATGCCCTCAGATTTCCTGAATTTTTTTGTCTTCGGCCAGTGCGCCGATGTTCCGGAAAAGGCATCACAGGCAATCTGCACACCCGGCAACCAGCTGAAGCTTGGTGAAATCATAGGCGCGGCAGCTTTATCCAGGGCACGGGAACGGGGAGCATTAAAATCCTCACAGGCGAATGCATCAGGTGTTGCAGCCCCCCCCGGCGCATCCGTCCGAAACCGGCCTGACCGGGATCGTGCAACGGGTTTGTATACAGGTTATCGAACCAGGCCACTGAAGGGCGTTGAATATCTTGAGGGGGTGACCGGTGAGATTTCTGAAACACTGCGGCCCAATTTGGGGACCGCCGGGATTTATTCAGATGAAACGGCGCTTCCTGTTCTGGGCGAATACGATGTCGTCGTGGTAGGCGGCGGAACTGCCGGCGCCCCTGCAGCCATCAGCGCTTCCAGGAACGGTGCCAGAACACTGGTCGTGGAATACCTGCACGGCCTGGGGGGCACTGGCACCCTGGGAATGATAGGACGCTACTGGTACGGCCACAGGGACGGTTTTACAAAGGAAATAGACAAGGGCGTCCGTGAAATGGCAGACAGCACACACCCCAGGCACAAACCCGGAGAACATGAATGGGTGAAAGACTGGAAAATGGAATGGTACAGACGGGAGATAAGGAAAGCGGGAGGCGATATCTGGTTCGGGGCAATCGCATCGGGTGCTTTTGTTGAGAATGGGAAAGTCAGGGGAGTACTTGTTTCAACACCCGAAGGAAGCGGAGTGATCCTGGCAAAGCAGGTTGTCGATTCGACCGGCAACGCCGATATCGCAATTGCCGCCGGAGCTGAATACGAATATGTCGGAGAAAGCACCGTTGCAGTGCAGGGTTCGGGATTGCCAAAGGTCGATCCCGACGACCATTACAATAATACCGACTGGACCTTTGTTGACGATTCTGATGTCTTTGATGTCACGCGGGTATTTATTTCCGGCAAAAGAAAATTCCCTGCCGCATACGATCTGGGCAAGCTTCCCCAGACAAGGGAAAGACGCAGGATAATAGCCGAATTCATGGTTTCGCCGATCGATATGCTCAATGCCCGCCGCTATCCTGATACCATTTCCTATCATGTGAGCAATTTCGACACTCACGGGTACACCGTCCATCCCTATTTTATTATCAGGCAGCCCGACGGGGGGCATATCAGCTACAATGTCGATCTCCCGTTGCGCAGCCTTTTGCCCCGCGGTCTTGACGGGGTAATTGTGACCGGTCTCGGGGCCGGGGCTCACAGGGATGCCATGCCGGTTATCCGCATGCAGCCCTGCCTGCAGAATCAGGGATATGCAGTGGGTTACCTTGCCGCAAAACTTGTAAAGGATGATGTACCGGTGCGGCTGGTCGATATGAAGGATATTCAGAAACACCTGGTTAAAATTGGAAGTCTTCCCGGAAGGGTTCTTACCGACCGGGATAACATGCCCCTGCCTGATTCCGCTTTTGCTGACGCAATTGACCGCATGGGTAATAATTTCGAAGGCATGGAAACCCTGTTTTCCAATATGGAAAAGGGAATAGAATACCTGGAACAGGGACTTAAAAACTCCCGCGATGACGGGCAAAAACTGAATATTGCCATCGCGCTGGGAGTGCTGGGCATAGATACGGGGTGGGAGCTCCTTGCCGGGGAAATCGACTCCCATGAAGGTTGGGACAAGGGCTGGAATTTTACCGGTATGCACCAGTTCGGGAATTCCATGAGTCGCCTCGATACGATGATCATAGCTCTGGGCAGGTGCGGCCGGGAGGAAGCACTGCCGTTTATTGCCGCTAAGGCCAAGCTCCTTGCCACCGGTCATTTTTTTTCTCATTTCAGGGCTGTTTCAATTGCCTTTGAAACCCTGGGCAGCAGGAAATCTGCACCGGTACTGTTCGATCTTCTTACCATGCCGGGCGTGACGGGGCATCACGTGATTACACGTACAGATGCGGCCAGGGCCACAGTGCCAAGCACCGAAGACGTAACTCTCAGGAACAACGCACTCAGGGAATTGCATCTGGCCAGGGCCCTTTACAAGTGCGGCGATTACTATGGCCTTGGAAAGCAGGTGCTGGAAAAGTATTCAAACGATCTCCACGGGCATTACTTCAGGCATGCCGCCGGGATTCTCGGCATATGGTCACGGTCATCCTGAACTTTGGGTCCTTCCGGCATTCCCTGATGGCAGCTTCCAAATGCATGCAAGGGGAGGTCCGGTTTTCAAAAATTTGAGTTCGCTGAAATTAAGTACGCCTGTCAAAATATTAATCAAAAACTTGAAAAAATGAAAAAACAATTATTCTTCGCACTGCCTGTACTGATGTTCTTGACAGCAATTATGGCCGGTTGCGCTAACAACCGGGAAACAACACCTGAGGACCTCGGATGGAAGCTGGCATATCAGTCATACACCTTCAGGCTTTTTACTTTTGAGGAAGGACTCGAAAAGGCATCCGGCCTGGGCCTGGAGTATGTCGAGGCGTATCGCGGACAGGAATTGAGCCGTGATAACCCCGAGCCGACCCATTATGATTCTGATGATGCTACCATCAGGGAGATGAAACAATTATTGGAATCACACGGGATTGATCTCATAGCCTATGGCGTTGTCAGCGCCGAAAGCGAGGATGAATGGAAACGGATATTTGACTTTGCCAGGGATATGGGAGTTGAAACCATTACTGCCAACCCGGACCCTGCTCATCTTGATTTTCTTGAACAGATGTGTGAAGACTATGATATTAACCTGGCAATCCATAACCATCCTGCACCCATGCGGTATTATGCCCCCGACAGTATTTTAATGCGTGTTTCCGGACGCAGTCAGAGAATAGGTGCCTGTGCAGATATCGG
>SKQJ01000357.1 GCA_007119075.1 Bacteroidales bacterium
AGCACCGAGTCAACCTCGTCGACTATGGCGTAGTTATGGGGGCGCTGAACGAGATCGCCCGGGTTGATGGCCATGTTATCGCGCAGGTAGTCGAAACCGAATTCATTGTTGGTGCCGAAAGTTACATCTGCCATGTAGGCTTTCCTGCGATCCTCCGAATTAGGCGTGTGCTTGTCGATGCAGTCGACCGAAAGGCCGTGGAACTCATAGAGGGGTCCCATCCATTCCGAGTCACGCCTGGCAAGGTAATCGTTTACAGTAACCACATGAACCCCTCTGCCGGAGAGGGCATTTAAAAACACGGGAAGGGTTGCCACGAGAGTTTTGCCTTCCCCGGTGGCCATTTCGGCAATTTTACCGGTGTGAAGCACGATGCCGCCGATCAGCTGTACATCGTAATGGACCATGTCCCACTGGATCTCAGTGCCTCCGGCTGCCCACCGGTTTTTCCAGACAGCCATGTCGCCTCTTATCTCAACGCTGTTCCTCCGGGCCGCAAGGTCGCGGTCAAAATCGGTCGCAGAAACCTCTATTTCCGGATTTTCCTTGAACCGGCGGGCCGTTTCCTTTATTATGGCAAATGCATCGGGAAGTATCTCCAGCAGCACTTCTCTAAGGGTTTCATTGATTTCCTTTTCAAGCTTGTCGATTTTGCCGTATATCTCCTCTTTTTCCCTGATGTCAACCTGTTCATTCTCGGCTCTATCCTTCAGGGAGACAATTTCCTGTGCGCCGCTGCCCATGGCCTCGCTGACAGTCTGCCTGAGTTTTGACGACAGCGCCCGCAGTTCATCGTTGGACAGATTGACGACCTTTTCGTATGCACCGGTAACCTTGTTCAGCAAAGGCATCACCTCCTTGATATCGCGGGTTGATTTGTTCCCGAAAAAACTTCCTAATAAGCTGTTGACTATACCCATCGTAAAAATAATTTTTAAAAATGGCATGTTTATCCTGCAAAGTTAACGTATTTTGAACTATATAATTTTGCATTTTAAACCGCTTAATTTCTTCGCAACGAGGCGCTGGCCTCTCTTGCGGCCCGGAACTCGCTGTCGTCCGCCCAATCCGGGAAGTCATTGTTGTTTGCAAGCTCCCTGCCCACATTGTAAAATAACCACAGGTCCTGGTGAATGCCGTCATAATCCCAAAGATCATGAACAACATCGGATGGCTGATGGTAGCGCTCCGCCCAATCCCTGGCAACCATGTCGGCATATTCAGCGTCGCGGCCGATATAGTCGGATCCGCCGTTTGCATATATCATCGGCACGCCCTGTTTTGCCATGTTGAAATGGTCGGAACGGTAATAATAGCCTCTTTCCGGGTAGGGATTGGGCTTCACAACCCGGTCCTGGGCGGAGGCGTGCCTTTTCAGGTAATCGTCAAGCTCCGAAAAACCATAGCCTACCGCCACAACATCCCTGGTTGGGCCATAAACGTTAAGCGCATCCATATTGATCCCGCCAACCGTTGTTTCAATGGGGAAAAGCGGATTTTCAGAGTAGTAGCGGGAACCCAGCAGTCCCGATTCCTCGGCTGTGACCGCCATGAAGACAACTGACCTTGACGGCTGTTCGCCGCTCTGCATAAATCGCTCGGCAATGGCCATCAGTCCGGCGACCCCCGTGGCATTGTCGACGGCACCGTTGTAAATGTCTGTCCCGTCGCCGGTCTCCACCATTCCCAAGTGATCCCAGTGCCCCATATATATGACCGTTTCATGCGGATACTTGTTTCCTTCAATATAACCGATCACATTGTGGCAGTCGGCAAAATCAAATTCGTTGGTAAACGAGACCGATGCCGCGAGTCCCATCGGTTCGGGCGTGAATCCCTGTGTTTTGGCACGTTCCATGGCCTCGTCCAGATCGATTCCTGCGAGCCCGAATATTTCCCTTGCCGGATCAAGATGGATCCAGCCCTCTGCCAGCAGCCGCCCGTTCTCTCTCTGTGAGGCGACACCGTACTGTGTTCCCGACCAGGAATTCCTTACTACCTCCCATCCGTAGCTTGCCGGCTCGGTCTGGTGGATTATCAGCGCCGCGGCAGCTCCCTGGCGGGCAGCCTCTTCAAATTTGTAGGTCCACCGCCCGTAATACGTCATGGCATTTCCGGTGAACATTGAATCATCGCCTGTTGCAAAGCCCGGATCGTTTACCAGGACCACGACCGTCTTTCCTTTCACATCGAGTCCCTCATAATCGTTCCAGTCGTATTCGGGTGCGACTATCCCGTATCCCGCGAAGACAAGCTCGCTGTTTTCGAGGGCGACCGACTCCTGCATCCGGTAGGTCCCCACCACCATATCATCCAGGTAGCTAAGTGAAATTTCGCCGTCGTTGCCGGATATCACCAGGGGCGAAAAGTTTCCGGCGGTTACCTCCATCAGCGGCACCTGCTGCAGATAGGAATCGCCGTTGGCCGGCATAAGGCCTATTTCGGCAAAACGAGATTTAATATATTCGACCGCTTTTTCCCCGCCGGGAGTGGCGGGTGCACGGCCCTGGAACTCATCGGAAGAAAGGGTTTCTATATCTTTTTCCACATTCCGGCCGAAGGGTTCGATCCTTTCCCCGGAAGGGGAACATGAAGCTGCAAATAAAAGCAGCATTAATGACAGCCAGGCTGAAACCGTTAAGTATTTTTTTTGTTGCATTGTATATAAAATTTTTGATTGGTTTTTGAAAATTGACGCCCAATATACGGCTTTTATCTCAAAGCAATATAATTCAGACTTGATCCTTTTAAACGGATAAAAGCTCCCCGTGGTATATTACCGGGAGCTTTAGCGAGGTATCGGGGCCTGATCCGGTCAGCCCATGTTTCTGATAATCTCCGTGCCGAAGCCCGAGCAGGACACTTCGGTGGCGCCCTTCATCAGTCGCGCGAAATCATAGGTCACCGTCTTGTTCAGCACAGCCTTTTGCAGTCCGTCTATGATCTTGCCGGCCGCCTCGTCCCAGCCCATATATTCAAGCATCATTACGGCCGAGAGGATCACCGATCCGGGATTCACCTTGTCGAGGCCTGCATATTTGGGTGCGGTGCCATGGGTTGCTTCGAAAACGGCATGACCGGTTTCGTAATTTATGTTTGCCCCGGGTGCGATCCCGATCCCTCCCACGATGGCTGCCAGCGCGTCGGATATATAATCGCCGTTCAGGTTCATCGTAGCGATCACGGAATATTCCGCAGGCCGCGTAAGGATCTGCTGAAGAAATGCATCGGCTATTACATCCTTGACAAGAAGTTTTCCGGAGGCCAGGGCTTCGTCCTGCGCCTTGTTTGCGGCCGCCTTGCCCTCTTTTTCGGCGATCTCATCATACTGTTTCCAGGTAAACACCCTGTCGCCGAACTCCCTTTCCGCCAGTTCATATCCCCATTGCTTGAATTGCCCTTCGGTGAATTTCATGATGTTTCCCTTGTGGACCAGTGTGACCGAATCCCTTTTGCCGGCAAGAGCGTATTTTATTGCAGCCCTGACGAGCCGTTCCGTGCCTTCCCGGGACACCGGCTTGATGCCGAGCGATGCCGAACCGGGGAACCGGATGCTTGTTACGTTCATTTCCCCGGTAAGGAAATCAAGCACTTTATTGTTCTCCGGAGTTCCTGCGAGCCATTCTATCCCGGCATAGATGTCTTCAGAGTTTTCGCGGAAAATCACCATGTCCGTTGTTGAGGGATCCTTTACGGGGGAAGGCACCCCGGCGTAGTATTTAACGGGTCTCAGACAGGTGTACAGATCAAGCTTCTGGCGAAGCGCCACATTGAGGGAGCGGATGCCGCCACCCACAGGGGTGGTGAGCGGGCCTTTTATGGCGACGAGGTATTCGGTTATGGTATCAAGTGTTTCCTGCGGAAGCCATTCGCCCGATGCCTTGAATGATTTTTCACCGGCGTAGATCTCTTTCCACTTTATTTTTCTTTTCCCGTTATAGGCTTTTTCAACTGCCGCATCGACAACCCTTACGGAAGAGGCCCATATGTCGGGCCCGGTGCCGTCGCCCTCTATAAAAGGGATCACCGGAGTGTCGGGAACAATCAGCTTGCCATTTTCATTGCGTATCCTGTCATTTTCCATCGTTAAATCATAAATTTGTTATTATTCGAAATCAAGGTTGAATCTCTGTCTTAATTTTGCCAGTTCGGGGTTTTTTTTGAGCATATGCTCGTATTTTTCCTCCGGCAGGTAAAGGCGGTTTTCCCGGATAGTTTCATTGATGCATATTTCCAGTTCCAGGCTGGCGTTCAGCTCCCGTTTCAGATGGCTTAACAACTCGGGCCTGATTTTGTTCAGGGCCTCTTCCTGGAGGGGATTGGTGACTTCAAAGCGGATGCCGGCCTGGCTGACGATTTCCGGTTTGTTTGCCAGCAGGGTGTTGCAAAGCCTGGGTTGATCGTCCCGGATCTGGTTGGCAAACTTCCTCCACTGCTCGGTCAGCTCTTTTTCGGTGAATTCACCGCCCTCTTCCGACATAGGCGGGAATTCGTCATCATCGCCATTTTCGACCGTTTCTTCAAGGTTTTCGGCCTGTTTCGGGGAAATCCCCCTGAGGGCATTCTTTATAGAGAAGGTATTGCCGGTGCCAGGGGCGTTAAAAGACGCCCCGGCACTATTGCCGTTTTGTCCGGGTGCCGGGGGCCCGGGAACAGCAGCCGGTTCATCCGGTTTATTTTCTGCCCTCTCCTTTTGCCCTGACGGGGAATGCAGGGGATCATGCTGCCCCTGGCCCGGTTTTCCCGGTTCCTGTTGCTTTTGCGG
>SKQJ01000125.1 GCA_007119075.1 Bacteroidales bacterium
TCAATATCCTGTGCAATGTCTCATCGGCACGATCAAGGTCGACAGAATTCCCGCATCCGCTCAAAAGCATTAAAATCAAACCCGCCAAAACCATAAAATTCTTCATCATATATATTTAAAAGTGAGCTGCAAATTTAATATCCTTTACAAAATGATCAAAAGCGATTATTGATCCACGTCATGGGTTTGGGAACATCATTGTCCGGCATGGAAGAATGGAAGATTTTTAAGACAAAAGCTGTATTCGGGATTTGTCGGAACGGGCTCCATAGCATAACCACAGGAATGTATTTAAGACTGAATCTAAATTAGAGGATTATTTGATAAATGGTTCCTATATTTTGATAAAATGTATATTTTTCGGGCCGAATGGAAACAAATTTTCGCGAATGATCGTATATGAGAATCCGTAATCAGTTTCCAGTGCTAATTTTAAAAGAATCACCAGAATGAGTTCAGGAACCCTCCGCAATCTTATCGGCATGGCCCTTTTGATTGCAATAATAGTTCTCTCGCTGTTACACTGAGATTTTGTAATGGCTCCGGTCACAGGTACGCGGCTGCAGATAACAGCTTAAAAGTATAAAGTGGCTCGTCGATCAGATCGACGATCAGCATCCCTATTGTCAGGAGCCTGCCATATCGAGGAACCTGGTTGTGTAATCGGCCAGAAAAAGAGGAATGCTTATCAATCCGTCTTCGAACGACAGGTTTTTTAAAGAATAGCGAATTGCAAGTTCCGGGTTATATGCTTTGCGATAAAATGCAAGGCTTTTGCTTCTTGCATTTTCATCAGACTTGACTTCCATAGGGATAACCCGGTTTTTGTATTGTACCAGAAAATCAACCTCGGCAATATTTCCTGATCTCCAGTATCGTGGAAGTCCTTCAAATTGATGCATCAAGCTTTCCAGGATTAAGTTCTCGGTCATGGCACCCCGGAATTCGGTAAAAAGCCTGTTGCCCTCTGAAATTGCAATCGGGTCAAGCAAAGAAAGCCGGCGAAGCAAGCCTACATCCGGCATATAAACCTTGAATGCTGACAGGTCATCATAGGAAGACAGAGGCAAAGAGGGTTTCGAAGAACTAAAGATCCTGTAGACAAGACCGGCATTAACAAGCCATTGGAGAGCATCCTCATATTCTCGTGCCCGTGCCCCGGTCCTCACAGTTCTGTATAAGAATTTTTTGTTCTCCCTTGCCAGCTGTGATGGAAGAGAAGCCCATATATACTGAATCTTTGGTATATCTTTGATGTCCACATGTTTTGAAAAATCAAGCGAATAGGAATTCAAAATATTCTGGAGCACATCCTGTGTGATTTGCATATCCTTTTTGTCCAAAAGTG
Source organism: Bacteroidales bacterium (assembly GCA_007119075.1). Classification (GTDB taxonomy): domain Bacteria; phylum Bacteroidota; class Bacteroidia; order Bacteroidales; family PUMT01; genus PXAP01. The sequence continues at coordinate 1,349 of SKQJ01000125.1, forward strand.
CAACGACAGCTTCAGGCATCCCGCCGGATATATAGAACATCTTTAGCTTATCCCTGAGAGGATTGAAGAAAATATCGGGCACAGGCTTGAATTTGTCAATCGATTCAGTATACCTGAACAGATCCTGGTCAGCCACCGCCAGGAACTCGGCAAATGAAAGGGGATACAAAGTTATGAAATCGACTTTGCCGACGGGAAAAGAAGCACCACGGCTCATAGCAACGCCAAGCAATGAACCTGCGCAGGCAATTGCATAGCCGGGAGCATCTTCACAGAAATACTTTAACGAATTCAAGGCTTCATTACATTCCTGAATCTCATCAAAGATGATCAGAGTCGTCTGAGGAAGAATAGCGCTGCCATGAACAAGGGTCAGATTTTCAATAATCTGCTCAGGATCTTTCGTCCTTTCAAAAAACTGTTTCAATTCAGTCTGTCTCTCAAAATTGAAATAAGCAACATTCTTAAATTCGCGATCACCAAAATGCTTTAACAGCCATGTTTTACCAACCTGCCTGGCACCTTGAAGAATGACAGGTTTACGATCAGATGAATTTTTCCATTTCGCCAAAAGGCGCAGGGCATATCTTTGTATTTTCATTTCACATTATATATGTGTTTTATGTGATAATAATCACATATTCTATATTTATTCGTGTTAAAATTAATATAAATCGTCACAAAATCCTAATATCACTTTTGAACCGGCTATAGAAAATTTCCCTGATTTCGACCACTTACATATCAATCATTATATCTGTCAATCCGCATCGATCCGTTTCTCCCACATCACCCTTTAGCACAACAACCCCCCGCAGCAATAATTAGCAAAATTTATCATAGATTTTTTCAAAACGATTTAATATTTTTGAAACTGCTTTCGGCATGGCCAGTTTCAGCTTAATAAAAAATCCGTCAAATCAAACCGGTCAATTGAAATGGAAGAATACCCCCTCGAAGAGATGTTCCAGATGGATACCAAAAAAGAAATGGTAACCACCGCCGGACTGCTCGGCATCAGAATTAACAGCGGCAAGCGCAAAGCTGAGATAGCCGAAAGGATGGCAGAGGCAATACTGATTTTTCCGCAGCTCCTTTTGGAAAAGCTTCCCCTTCAGGAAGTACTCAAACTGCAGCAAATGGTTTATGCCAAAGACCATGCCGTTCCGGGAAACCCGTCATTCATTATGGATTGCCTTGAGCAGATCGGGCTAACTGATTCAAGGTATAATGGCAAACAAACCCTGGATTTTATCTATCCCGACCTCGCCAAAGCCCTGCTTCCTGTAATTGACAAATTCGCGGAAAAGGCCCGCGCCAATGAAAACAAATACCGGCGCGAACAATTGATCCTCGGACTGCTTAACCTATACGGAATCCTTAGTTTCCGGGAGATTGAAGAGCTATCATCCGATTATGACCCCGGACTGAAAATTCCAGGGCTGTATCACGCCATCAAAGGCTCCTATCTTCTGAAAAGCAGGGGGGCCACCATAGACCGCAAATTTTATCTCACCTCCCCATACATGACCGATCCGGATTATATATGGGAGGAAATCAGGAGCCGCGGCTCAATAAGCCGTGCCGGTTTCACCGAGGAACAGATTTTGGACGCGGGCATCTGGGGAGCGCCGAAACCTCCGGTCACCGCCGCCACCGGCCCATTCCGCCGCGAGCTTTACGAAATGCAGAAAACAGAACCGGCAACAGACTGGTTGCTTGGTGAATACTGGATGCTTCTCAACAATGACTATGACCATGTAAGCCTTTTTCAAAAGGTGCTTGATGAAAAACCCCATACGCTTGAATCTGTAAATGCCCTTATGTCACGCTTCAATGACTGGTCGAACGATGTTCCCCGGTGGATACTGAAAGGCAACTCAAGCCGGCATATATTTGAAACCCATGAGAAGCTCACCAGGATATCAATATCGCTACCAGTGTCATGGCATGCCACATCATGGAAAACGTGAAATAATGTATTAATGTGGCTTGCGAATTAAAATAATTCATTATATTGCAAATAGAAACAGTCCTAAAAGACCCGGGATCAGGTTCCAGGCTGCGCTGGTCTAAATCAGCTCCGGTTAATATTCATGGGCATTGCAAACCCGTCACAAAAAAAATACCTTCCTGAAAACCCCTTGACACCAACCAAATAATTCCGGTTATGCAAAAGCCATTGCTCTCACTTCTTGTCATGATCTGCGGAATACTGAACGCGCAGGAGCCCTACAGGAACCTGGTGATCACCGAAGCCAGCCTGGGCAACGGCCCCATGGCCTATGTCGAGCTTACAAATAAGGGCCAGGCAACTATTAACCTCTCCGAATTTGAGCTGGGAAAAGTAACACCACTGACAACACGAAAGGGCTATGTGCCGGGAGATCCCTGCCCTTCCATCGAAAACTGGTTCAACGTGCCGGAAAATGAAAGGATGATGCTTCCCGACATGGAGCTTGCTCCCGGCGAATCATGGGTCATGGCGAACGTGTCGGACTGGCGGCTGGCAATGGAAAAGATCGATCCTTTCCTTTACAGGCAGAGATACAGCCAGGCTGATATGTATGAGCTCGCCGATTACCATATGCACTACCCTGAGCCTCCGGGGACTCCGCCCGCCAGAGATAGTGCCGATCTTAAATACCGGGTGCTGGATGTTGCCGGTGGCGGCGATGTCATTTATGTAAGGCATCATTACATAAATTCATCAGGCCAAAAGATATCGGCCGTTATCGACCAGGCAGGGGGCGTATTTGACGACATCGACTGCACAAACAGGGATCGCGCCTATACTGTCGCCGGGATTTCCGATGCCACGAAAACCCATCTGCTGCTTCGCAAGGCGGATGTGACCATTGGAAACATCGATTTCAATCAGGGCAGGGGTGTCGACATGGAAGACTCCGAATGGATGACCATGCTTCGATACGGCCCCCGCCACCCGGTCCAGTGGCATACAGGCATCCACGGGGCTTTCGTGCTGGATCAGAACACGCTGAAGCCCAGGGCAGGAAGCGGCGTAACGGTCGACTGGGACAATTCCGTGATCAACGTTCCCTGGGGAGTTCAGAGAGACGATTCGCTGGTATTCCTGTTTGAAATAACATCCGGCATGGGATGGGAATACCGTTATGTTACCGATGAAAACTCACGGTGGAATCAACAGGGCGATTCGGCATATCTTTCGGCGCGGACCGGCGACACCCTGAGGGTTTACGTCGCGGGAAACACTTTGCAGTGGGAAGATTTTCATATCGAGATTGCAGCGCCCGCTTCCGGCGATAATATCGTCGTGCCCATGAAAGCCCTTAGCTTTCAAACAGGGTGGTTCGGAAAAGAATCGGCTTATATCGACAATGCATATTTCAGGACTACCGGCGGCAACGGGGTTGACACCATAAAGCATGCATACA
>SKQJ01000162.1 GCA_007119075.1 Bacteroidales bacterium
CCGGGGATGAAAGGAATCGTTACGGTGATCCCTGCAGTTCTGGTGCTGGCATTAAGTGCCGCGACCCTGGTTCAATATCTGTTCCATGCAGACCTGCTGATCGACGAACTTTTTATCACTGATCATGCACGTGCAGCGGATACCGCTTCTCCCGGCAGGATGGCACCAATGACAGCCTCGGGTTTGTTTATCTCCTCCATTTTGCTTCTGCTGCTGAGCTCCGGCAAATGGAGCGCCGTTTACCTGGGCCAGGTCCTGGCACTCGGACTTATACTGTTCAACCTTATCCCGTTGATGGGATATATCTATAGCAGACCACAGCTTTACGGCTTCCCCGGATCAACCAGCATGGCCCTGCCTACCGCCCTGCTGTTTCTGATAGCCGGATCGGGCATACTGTTTGCATTGCCGCGTTCGGGGGCTGTTTCACTGGTAACCGGGGGAGACATCACAGGCTATGTATTAAGAAAATTTCTGCCGGTCTCACTGCTTGTGCCTGTCATGATGATATTTCTGCTGTTGCTGCTGGAAATAACGGGCATTGTGAGCCTGCTCAGCGATATACTGCTTGTTTCACTGCTGATGATAACCGGTTCTATATTGTTCATGCTATGGTTCCTCAGGTCCCTTCAGGTTATCGGTATAAGCCGTTCAAAAGCCATGGACAGGGCATACATTGCCGGCGAGCAGATCCGGAGCCATATTGAAAACTCCCCCCTGGCGGTAATTGAGTGGGACAGTGGCTTCAGGGTGAAAAAATGGTCATGGCAGGCAGCGGAACTGTTCGGCTGGAAGTTCAAAGAAGTCTATAACAAAAGACCCGATGATTGGAAATTCGTGCATGAGAGCAATAGCGAACGGGTTAAAAATATAATGCAAAAACTGATGACCGGCCAGGAGTCCAGCGTGGTACTTGCCGGCCGGAATTATACGAAGTCAGGCGAAACGGTGCACTGCGTGTGGTATAATTCGGTTTTGCACGACCGTAACGGGGAGATGATCTCGGTTCTTTCACTGATAGACAATGTGACAAAACAAAAAAAGACCGAAAGGACGCTGGCCGAAAGGGAGGAGCAATACCGCTCCCTGATCGAGATTTCCCAGGATGCCATCCTGATCAACCAGGATGCCCGGGTGGTTTTCCTTAACCCGGCGGCAGTGAAGCTTTTTGGCGCCAGCAAGGCCGAACAGGTCATGGAAAAACCGGCAATCGAGCTGTTTCATGAAGACTACCATGCAATAATCAGGGAGAGGATCAATAAACTGATCAAAGGAATCCCGGTGCCGGTTATCGAAGAAAAAATCGTACGTCTCGACGGCCTTGTAGTTGAAGTGGAGGTTGCGGCCACCTGCTTTATGTATAAAAAGAAGAATGCTATCATGGTTGCAATCCGGGATATAACAGAAAGAAAAACCGCCCTCAAAAAGCTCAAAAGGAATGAATTCCTGCTTCGCATGGCAGGAAACCTTGCACAGGTGGGAGGATGGATGGTTAATATCTCTGAGCAGCGGATCGTCTGGTCTGATCAGGTGGCGGCCATACACGACATGCCACCTGATTATTCTCCCACCGTGGAGGAAGCTATCAGTTTTTATGCGCCCGAATATACTGACCGGATAAGAGAGGCTTATAACAATTGCGCCGTGAAAGGCATTCCTTACGACGAGGAGCTGCAGATCATCTCGGGGAAAGGCCGTCGCGTCTGGGTACGGACCATCGGGGTTGCCGAGCGTGACGCATCTGGTAAAATTGTATATGTTCTCGGGGGGTTTCAGGATATCACCTCAAGGAAAAAGACCGAGGAGGAGATCAGGAAGCTTAATGAAGAGCTCGAGCAGCGCGTAAGAGAGAGGACCCTGCAGCTTGAGGCTACAAACCGGGACCTGGAGGCATTCAGCTATTCTGTTTCACACGACCTCAGGGCCCCGCTCAGGGCCATAAACGGCTTTGCCCGGATACTGCTCGAGGATCATTCCGCCGGACTTGACAAAACGGGGATCAGGGTCTGCCATACAGTCATGGAAAACGCCAACAGGATGAGGCAGCTTATAGACGAGCTGCTTGCCTTCTCAAAAATCGGCAGGCGGGATATCCGGGTTTCTCTGATTGATATGAACCAATTGGTCCGGGACGTGTTTAAAGAGCTTACAGACTCTGATGAAAGGGGCAGGATCAAATTTGATGTTGACCGGTTATGCCGGGCCTATGGCGACCCGGCAATGGTCAGGCAGGTATGGACAAACCTGATTTCAAATGCGGCAAAATTCACTTCGAAGGAAAAAAACCCCCATATAGCTGTTTCATGCAGTAACGGCGATGATTATTGCGAGTTTTCAGTCAGGGATAACGGCATAGGTTTTGATATGAAAAACGCCGGCAGGATATTCGGAGTGTTCAAAAGGCTGCCCGGCTCAAGGCAGTATGATGGCACGGGTGTCGGACTTGCGATTGTACAGCGCATCATTCAAAAACATGGCGGGAGCGTCCGGGCCGAAGGCAAGCCCGGCGAGGGAGCTGCTTTCTATTTCACGCTGCCGGTCAAAAAACCGGCGGGTAATTTCCGCCGGCCTGATAAAACAGATCAGCTGCCCGCCGGCGGTGATCCTGGGATTGCAACACAATGAAGAGCCTGGTAATTTATTATGTTAAGCCTGCTATTAGTTTGGAATAATATATGGAACAGAATATAAAAATATTGATACTCGAAGATTTTCCCTCCGATGCCGATCTTGCCCAGCGGGAAATATCGCAGGCCCTGGAAAACTGCAGTTTCAAAAAAGTTGAAAGCAGGGAGGAATTCGTGTCCGCGCTTGAAGAGTTCAGGCCTGATGTAATAGTGGCCGATTATCAGCTGCCCGAATTTGATGGTATCACAGCATTGAGAATTTCCCTTGAAATAGAGCCCCTGACCCCTTTTATAATGCATACCGGTTCTTTGAATGAAGATACTGCGGTAGAATGCATGAAGGAGGGCGCGACCGATTACGTTATAAAGGACCATATCAAGCGGCTGGGCCCTGCCGTAATACGGGCCCTCGAGCTTGCGGAGCTGAAGCGCCAGAAACTCGCCACCCAGCAGGCGCTTAGGGAAAGCGAGGCACGGTTCAGGGAGCTTGCAGAAAACGCCAGTGATCTTTTGTACCGGTATGAACTTCTGCCGGAACAGAGATTCTCATATGTCTGTCCCGCTTTCACCACCGTTACCGGATATTCTCCCGAAGAGTTCTATGCCGATTCCGGCATTGCCGAAAGGATTGTTTATCCCGATGACACGGAAATTCTTCAAACCATAAGTGAGGGCAGGATCAGGCCGGGAGAACTTGTTACGTTGCGTCTGATAAAAAGGGATGGTAGCATTATATGGACAGAGCATAAAATCGTGTATGACAGAGACGGGGATTCAAGGCTCCTGACCATAGATGGCATAGCGCGCGATATTACCGACCGCAAGAATTCCGAGGAGGAAATCAGAACTGCCCTTAAAAAGGTTGAGCAGAGCGACCGGCTGAAAACGGCCTTTCTGAATAATCTCTCTCACGAAATAAGAACCCCTCTCAACGCAATTACCGGCTTTTCCGATATCCTTCTGGATCCGGATATTTCCCGGGAACAGGCAAAAAATTGCATCAACGTTATACGCATGAGCAGCACCCAGCTTATCCGGGTAGTCGAAGACATCATTTATATGTCGACTATTGAGACCGGACAGCTTGAGGTTTTTGAGACCCGGGTCGATCTCGGCAGACTGTTGGAAAAGGTGATGATAAAATATCGTGACAGGGCAGAGATGAAAGGGATCGGACTTAATATACAGGCTGATCAGAATTGCGGGAATGCCATGATCCTGTCGGATACCCAGAAGATCGAGTATGTGCTTTCACATCTTGTAGATAATGCCATTAAATTTTCCGATGAGGGCAGTGTGGATCTAGGTTGCAGGGAAGATTCCGGATTCCTGCGTTTTACCGTCTCCGATAACGGTATAGGCATTGATCCGGAAATGCATTCCAGGATTTTTCAAAGGTTTCACCAGACCGCAACCGATATTTCGCAAAAACGAGGCGGACTCGGACTGGGACTGGCTGTCTCAAAGGCATTTGTTGAATCCCTCGGCGGCCGGATATGGATGGAATCGGTTCCCGGATCAGGCAGCGTGTTCTCTTTCAAAATACCTTACAAACCTGCAGATATGCCAGGGACCCGCAAAGCCCGGGAATCCCGCGAAACTAGCGAAACCCTTGAAACCGGCGAAACCGGCGAATCCCGCGAAACCGGCGAATCCCGCGAAACTAGCGAAACCCTTGAAGCCGGCGAAACCCGGGAAACCCGGGAGACCCGGGAAACCGTCACTCTGTCCTCCGGGCGCCGAAAAAAAATGCTGGTTGCCGAGGACGAGGAAACAAATTTCCTGCTTATAAAAGAAATTATGGGTGATCCCCAAACCGAGATTATCCACGCCTTTAACGGAAAAGAAGCAGTTGAGCTGATTCAAAATGACCCCGGTTTCGATCTCGTGCTGATGGACATTAAAATGCCGGTAATGGACGGATACGCCGCCACAAGAATGATCAAGAATCTCAGGCCTTCGCTGCCCGTAATAGCCCTGACTGCCCATGCCCTTCCGGGCGACAGGGAAAAGGCTCTGAACGAGGGCTTCGACGGCTATCTTTCCAAGCCTTTCATGCAGGACGAGTTCAGGGAGATCCTTGAAAAGTACCTGGGATGACACCAGGGCACCGCTTTTTCAGGCCCGATC
>SKQJ01000377.1 GCA_007119075.1 Bacteroidales bacterium
CCTATTCATTCTGGATATTCAATCTTTCCCTTGCCCTGCAGGCACTCTATGTGACGGCATTTACCTTCCATGTGATATCGATCTTCGAGGTAAGCGGTTATGATCACAGGGCGGCGGTGACTATTTTCCTGCCTTCATCAGTGGTTGCCGTGATATTCCATTTTTCGGGCAGCTGGCTGAGCGATTACCTGAAGCTTAAATACTTCCTTTTGCTGCAGCTCACCGGTATGCTGATCAGCATGTCAGCGCTTCTCTTCCTTGATGTTTCACCCTTTTACAGGTGGGTCCTGATAGTCGGCAACGGCATAATGAACGGAATGTTCGGGGTATTGTCGGCCGTGACCTGGCCACGGTTTTTCGGGGTAAAGCACCTGGGAGCAATTTCAGGCTATTCCATGGGCTGGATGGTGATAGCCAGCGCGCTGGGCCCGTTTATGTTCAGTCTTTCCCATAGCTACACGGGCAGTTATGACCTGGCGGCAGTTTTCTGTATTCTTGTCGCACTGACTCTTTTTGTGCTGGGACTGAAAGCCGGGAATGTGAACAGGCTTCCGGCCGGTCATTAATTTAAGGGAGTTTTCGCCGTCAACTGCCATTTTTTTGTATATTGCCATTGTTCGCCGCCCAGGACCGTGCAAAAGAGGGGGTCCTGGTTATTTATAATTTTAAAACCATTACCCGATATGCAAAAAATCCGGTTCCTGATTATTCTTTTACTGGCAGTTCCTTTTACACGGGGCGAATGCCAGCAGAGTCCCACGTTATATCCCGGCGCAGTTCCGATGACCGCCGCAGACGAGAACAGCAGCCGCGCCAGGGAGCAATATGCAAGTTTCCGTTACCTGACAAGGGAGAGCTACGAAAAAGTAAGGGCATATTATGTAAAGGAAAACCGGGAGCCCCGGTCCGAAGACATTGATGGTGAGAGCCGTACCGCCTTTTTTTCATACCTTCGGCGCATGCCGGATGATGCCGGGGTCTATGTGATTAAAATGGGAGGGAGGTCAAGGGTGCCCAACCGCATTTTCACCACGCTTGACAATCTTGCCGGCGCAGGCATAATACCGCCTGAACAGGCAAAAGAGGCTGAACAAAAATATGGTTACCTGGCCGGCTGTTATTTTGCCATGGGGAAGGATGAACGGGAAAATGTTTTAACCATGGATGAGGTAATTTACAGGAAATATGAAGGGAAAATGGGAATGGCTTCATCGGCCGAAACCGTCAATCAGGAGCAGGTATTGGAAAAAGTGCAGGAGCTGATGAACTCAGGGCGGATGCAGGAGGGTATGGAGCTGATGAAAAAGTTCACGGAGCAGCAGATAGCCCAGACACAGGTTGCCCTCAGTCCCGAAGTTCTGGATATCTGGATCGAGTGCCTGGAGGAGATTGCCGCCCATGCCTATACCGTTATGATCCACGTAACTCTTTGAATTTTAGTTCTTCCGGTGGAAGCAGAATAGAATATATCCGGTAAGCTGCCGGGGCATGCCCTCTGTGAGGCGGCCGTGCCGGCAGGCCTTAAATACCTAATAAAAAACATTATAATTATGGCATCTGAAAGTTACAGTCCCGGTCCCGCGAATGCAATATACGGACTGGGTTTGATCGGTGCGGCGGTTTATTTCATCGGACAGGCCGTGACCTTCTGGACAGGAGTGCTTGGCTTTTTAAAAGCCGTTGTGTGGCCTGCTTTCCTGGTATATGAGCTGCTAACCTATCTATACGGGTTGAATTGATTGCCTGGCTGAGGCTCCCGGCAGCAGGCCGAAACGCGGCCCCGGCCATCCGGGCTCACCGGCAGCAGGCCGAAACGCGGCTCCGGCCATCCGGGCTCACCGGCAACAAGCTGCAACCCGGCCCCCGGCCGCCAAAAAACACAGAGCACCTGTCCTTGATCCGTGAATATTTGAATGTTCCCCTGTGAAAAATTTTACCGGAACCCCGTCAATAAATCGTCTTCTTGATCAGATCGTCAAAAAAGGCCTTGACAGGAAGATCTATTCTGACATAACCGATCAGGCCGGAAACCAGTATGTCGATCTTGTACAGGAGGGCGGCGGAGTCCTTGGCATTGCCCTGGCCGGCTATGCCTGGATCCTTGAGCAATGCGGCATCCGCTTTTTCAGTCTCGCCGGGACATCGGCCGGAGCCATCAATACCCTGCTGATGGCTTCGCTGGCGCCGGTCGGCGAACCCGTTTCCGAAAAAATCACCGGAATCTTCGGCCGAACCGACCTTTCCGTTTTTGTTGACGGTCACCCCCGCATTACCGGACTGATAAGGAGATATACTGAAGGCCGGCCGTTTTTCAAGTTTTTTGTTTTTCTCAACTCATTCAGGATATGGCGGGTTCTGAGGAGGCACCTGGGACTCAATCCTGGAACAGGATTTGAAATGTGGCTTGAAGAATGTCTTCGGGATGCCGGCATCGAAACCCTGTCAGACCTCAGAAAGATCAGGGGGAGGATACCTGTTCTATACGACAGGGGCAATGATAATGCTGAGATATCAAGGGTTCCCGGCCTGCAGATAATCGCATCCGACATCACCACCAAGAGCAAGATAGTCTTTCCGGAAATGGCTGAGCTCTACTGGAAGGATCCGGAGCAGGTAAACCCGGCCGGTTTTGTGAGGGCCTCGATGTCAATACCCTATTTCTTTTACCCCTACCGCGTGGATAATATACCAGGCGCGGGGAAAAGGGAAGAACGCCGGCAGCCGGGATCGTCTTCCGGGTGGAAAAGACATGCCGGTTACTATGGCGAAATACCAGAAACCGTTTATTTTGTCGACGGGGGGCTCCTGTCCAATTTCCCGATAAATGCTTTTCATATAAGCACGGGAATACCAAAAAAGCCCACGTTCGGGGTCAAGCTCAGCGCCTGGAGAAAAAGCTACAGCAAAATCACCACTCCCGGCAATATGACCGCGGCCATGGTGGCAACCATGCGACAGCTGCATGATTATGATTTCCTTGTCAGGAACCCCGATTATAACCGCCTTATCTGCCACATTGATGCCGATACCGGTTACAACTGGCTTGACTTTGGCATGGATGCCGAAACCCAGTCCGCGCTGTTCCTGCTTGGAGCCGAAAAAGCCGTTCAGTTTCTCGAAAAGTTTGACTGGCAGGAATACAAGGAGATCAGGAAAAACCGGCACCCCGGGCCGGTGTGAGAGTTGCCGCCGGGAGGGCCCGTGAAACCGGGTCTACACAAAACGGAAACGCCAGGATCATTCCGGAATGTCGAAATAAAACCGCTTCATCACCTCAATTTTTTCAGTATCCTGCAGGAGCGCCTGGTCGGAAAACATCATTATGCCCGTTGAAGGAGACCGTGATCCTTCGACCATTACTGTCCTGAATTCTTCCGGGGCAACAACGCCCGGGTTGTTATGTGCCTGCACTATCGGCCAAACCAGCGGTTTTCCCTTTTCGCCCGCTCCGGTTAGTTCATCAAGCCATGCAATGTATTCTCCCACCCAGGAGGGGGGCAGGTCCTTCATTTTATGGAACAGCATCGGCGACAGTACATCGGCCAGTCCGGAAAGCGCGGCCACATCTATCCCAAGGATCCGATAAAGCGCCGAGTCATGGTCGGCCGGATACCAGGAACAATAAAAAACCCCGAGCAAAGCCTCGGACTGGTATTCGTTTACAACGGCACCCATATCGGTTACCCACCGGTTCAATACGCCGTTTCTCCAATCCCTCCATTTGGCATCGGCGTTTTCCAGTATCCAGCCTGATTTGTCAGGAATGGAGCTTCCGGGAATTTCAATATCCTTTTCCTCTTCGAACAGACCGGTGCACCTGTCGCAAAAACAGGTTTCCGGCAATATCGGTTCCGTAGTCTCGAACTGCGCATGCCAGTGCAGATAATCAAGGAATATTCCATCCACCTCGAAAGCTGTCAGGATATCTTTGAGCTGACCGGCGCGGTATTCCCGGAAGCCGGGATGGGTCGGGCAGATACCCATGAACCAGTCCGCCGGAGGCGAAGGCTCTCCCCTTTCGTCGATGGGCCATGCGTCAGGGTGATCCTGAAGGTAGCTCCTGCCGAGAAGCGTCGGAAACTCTACGTAAACCCTGCACCCCTGCTGCCGGGCCGCATCTACGAATTCGCGGTTTAGAGAGATGCTTCTTACAAATACCGCATTCATTCCAAGAGAATCGAATGAATATCCGGCTTCGAGCAAGGCTCCCGGGTTGCCGTAAACACCCTTTATAAAGGGCAGCTCGCCGTTCTGTTCCCCGGAAGGGGAGCAACAATAAAGGATTGATAGACTCAGAAGCACAATGAAATATCTCATTCGGTGAATATTTGGTTTACTGATTTTGTTCCGGGTTCCGGATATGGCTTTAACCTGCAATTTACATTATTAGAAAAGGAAAAGCAAAATTAACGGTGTACGCCAACGGACAATTTAAGTACGGAACCGGACAAATGGTTATCTTTGTCGACGGCCAGGATGGGGGCATGCCTGCCGGCATCATGCTTGACATCAGCAATTAATGATTTTTGGCATAATGAATGATTAATTATAGCCATACCTCAATAACCGCCAATAGTATATGCTGTCTAAATACATCGTCATTGCCTGGCGCAATCTTGTCAAGAACAGGGTCGTATCGTTTATAAACATACTGGGCCTCACCCTGGGGCTTGCATCGGCAGTGCTTGCCATCATTTTTGCCCGGCATGAACTGACCTATGAAAGCAGTCACCGGAACGCCGGCCGCATCAGCAAG
>SKQJ01000046.1 GCA_007119075.1 Bacteroidales bacterium
GGGCAGGTGGCATCTGTCAGCGACAACCCGTTCTCCGAGGTTATCCGGTAGCTTGAAGGAGGTTCTCCGTGGGCACGGAAAAGGACCTGTTCCCGGCTGAGCTTTGCAAGGGTCTCCCTGTCGGTGCTTACAAGTCCCTTTTCACTCAGCCGCTTCATCTCTGCCTTGTTATGGACAATATCGCCAAGACAGTAGAGTCTTTCATTTTTGTCGAGCAGGGCTTCGGCCTTTTCAATTGCCCTGCGGACCCCGAAACAGAATCCGGATCCGGGATCTATCGTTACAATTATGTCAGTCATTTCAGGCTTTCCGGTTTTGATAACAGATCCTCGAACCATACCAGCTGCTGCCGCGGCGTCATGTATGAATTGTCCAGCACCACCGAATCGGGAGCCCTGGTCAGGGGGCTCTCGCTCCGGGTCGCATCCAGCCGGTCACGTTCAATAAGGTTGTTCCTCACTTCCCTGAAGCCGACCTCTGTCCCTTTTTTCCTGAGCTCGCGGTAGCGCCTCCCGGCCCTTATTTCCGGATCGGCGGTCATAAAGATCTTGATATCGGCATGCGGGAAAACAACGGTCCCTATGTCCCGCCCTTCCATGACAACACTCTGATTAATTGCCATTTCCCGTTGCAACGATACCAGCTTTCGTCTTACCGGCCCCGATTTGCTCACCAGGCTGACGTTGGAGGAGACCTCTATCGATCTTATTTTTTCTTCCACATCTGCGCCGTTCAGCAGCGTAAGGGTTCCCTCCCCGGTCCTGGCAAAGCTGATGTGGATATCCTTGAGCTCTTTTTCAATCCTCTCTTCATCAAGCTTTCCCTCCCGTATCAGTCCCCGCTCCATGCAGGCAAGGGTGACCGCCCTGTACATTGCCCCGCTATCTATCCATGTAATGTTCATCCTTTCGGCAATTGCCCTGGCGAATGTGCTTTTTCCGCAGGAGGAATAGCCGTCTATTGCGATAATTATATTCCTGTCGGGGGAAACCATGGGCAAGCGATTCTTTTGGGGTTGATACTATGCCTGGCAGGCTGCAAAGATAATGAATTTTAGTAAAAGGAGGCCAGGTTCGTGGTGAGGGAGAAGTGGCTGGACGAACCGGCCAGGTGGTACCTGGTCCGGCCGAAGCCAATCCGGAACATGGTGACCTGCAAGCTGAAGCCCCAGGAAAATCCGACGGTGGAGGCCATCTCATCAATTTTCAGCTCGTGCCTTCGCAGGTTGTTGTAGCCGGCATTCACCGAAAAGGTCCGGACCGGGATGAACTCAACGCCGGCAACGATATGGCGCAGGAACTCATTTCCCATCTCTTCCATTTTCCGGGAAAATGGCTGATCCCCGGGGCTTTCAATGTCTCCGGCTCTTTTGCCGTCCAGATTGAAGTCCTGGAGATGCTGGTACAAAACGGAAAACCGGAAGGGGGCATGGGAAAGCTGTTTTGAGAGCCCGAACTGCAGCTCGAAGGGCAAGGGCTCTTTTTCTGCCCCGGCATACCAGGAAGTGAGCTGGGTGCCGAGGTTTTTCATTACCAGGGAGACTGACAGCAGGCTGGCCGGATTATAGTAATTTACCCCTGCGTCCAGCGCCATTCCAAAAGAGCCGTACTGTTCGAAAGAGGAGCCTATTGCCTTGACGGTCGCACCAATGGTGAAAAGGCTGTCGATTGCGGTTGCCCATGACAGGTTGAAAGAATTCTCCCTTGCAGTGAAACTGCCCGTTATGCTGCCGGTATGATCGGCAGCCAGAAAGCTCCCGTAGTCGATGTAATGGATGCCGGCTGCAAAGCTGCCCAGCCGGCGATGGTGAAAGGCCCACGAAGCATAGCCGTAATTGATGTCGGCCAGGTAATTTACGTAATTTAAAACCAGGTGGTTGTGCATTGTGCTGTCCAGGAGCGAGGGATTATGGAATATCATATTAGGATCTCCGTCCCGCAGGGAAATATTTTTGCCCCCGAGCGAGGCTACCCGGGCTGAACTGGTGAGGTTGAGAAATTCCCAGGTATTTCCTCCGCCGGCCTGCGCCTGCAGCATCGGGCCGGAATGCATGAGTGACGCCGGACCGAGGCAGACAAAAATATACAGCAGGACATGCCTTAATTTTATGCTCATTCGAAAACATTTAAACCTTTGACCCGGAAAAGGAACCTGGTGCCTCCCGGCAGCCGGCAAGTCGTAGGGACATTAATAACGTTAAAAAAGCAAAAAATCGCATACGGGCGCTTCGGGAGACCTTCAAATCGCCTAAAGTCCGTTAGTTCAGGCATGCAAAAATGACATGCAGGGATGCCCGCAGCTCCCGGCAAATATAATAAAACAACGGTTCCCCTTGCTGATATTCCTGAAGGAAGACCGCCGAATGGAATTATTTTAATATATTGCCTGCGCTTTTTGCAAACAAGACCGAAATACTTTCAGATCTATGAGCAGAAATTCCTGCCTGACCACAATTATATTGCCTGCAATCTCTTCCCGGGCCCGGAAGCCGGACCTCCTTGTGTTTTGGGTCACAGAAGCCCCGTGCCATGACGTTATAAAGCCTGTAGCCGACTTATGGAAATTGATCCGGTAGATTCCAATAAAGAGTCGTTGCTCGAAAATCTTTGTGTTTTTGCCCGGGATCAGCTCTACGGCAACATCCTGCCCTTCTGGTGCGCACTGGCTCCCGATGACCGGAAAGGGGGATTTGCCGGCCGAATTACCGGGGAGGGAGTTGTCCTGCAGGACGCCCCGCGCGGAATTATTCTCAATGCCCGTCTGTTGTGGACATTTTCCGCAGTATACAGCTTTAACGGCAATCCGCTGTATCTTGCTCTTGCCCGGAGGGCATATGACTACATGATTGCTTATTTTTTCGACGAAATTTACGGAGGCTGTTACTGGAACCTGGATTCTTCCGGAACTCCGATCGAGGACAAGAAGCAGACCTATGCCCAGGCCTTTGTGATTTTTGCATTTTCATGTTACTATAAAGCTTCCCGGGAACCTGGGGCGCTCGAAAAAGCCTTTGCCCTGTTTGAGCTTATCGAAGAGAAATGTCACGATCAGGAATCTGACGGCTATTTCGAGGCCTTTACAAGGGACTGGGGAGTCATTGCCGACAATCGTTTGAGCGGGAAGGACCTGAACGAGAAAAAATCAATGAATACCCACCTGCACCTTCTCGAAGCCTATAGCAGCCTCCTCCGGGTATGCCGAAGGGACCGCCTGGAGATGAAGCTTCGGGAGCTGATCGGCATTTTTACCGGCAGGATAATTGATCCGTCAACATTTCACCAGAGACTTTTTTTCGATGAAAAATGGCAGTGTAAATCCGATCTTATTTCCTACGGGCATGACATAGAGACATCCTGGCTTCTATACGAAGCGGCAATGGTCACCGGCGACAGGGAAATCATCCGGTCTGCCGCAGGCATCAGCGCCGGCATGGCCGAAGCGGCCATAGAGGGGATCAATGAGCTCGGCGGATTGGTCCACGAGAGAAAAAGCGGAACGGCATGCAGCGGAGAGACGGAATGGTGGGCACAGGCAGAGGCTGTAACCGGTTTTCTGCATGCCTGGCGTCTTACCGCCGATATGAAATTCCTGCTGCAAGCCCGCAGGGTGAGTGATTTTATAACCAGATACGTGGCCGACCCGAAGGGAGGCGAATGGTTTTACCGTCTCGATAAAAACGGGCGGCCGCTTGCCGGCTACGACAAAGCCGGTTTCTGGAAATGTCCTTACCACAATGTAAGAATGTGTCTTGAAATTTTAAAATATCATGCAACTAGCTCCTGTTGATCTTTTTATTATACTCGCTTACCTCGGCGCCATCATTGTCATAGGGCTGATCATGAAGCGCAGGGCCAGGCTGGGCAAGGATGCCTACCTGCTTGGAGGCAAAAAGCTGCCGTGGTATATGCTGGGTCTTTCCAATGCCTCCGGCATGTTTGACATTTCGGGCACCATGCTGCTGGTTACCTGGGCTTTTGCCTACGGCCTCAAAAGCATATGGATTCCCTGGCTCTGGCCGGTATTCAACCAGATTTTTCTGATGGTTTACCTGTCCATGTGGCTTCGCCGCTCCGGAGTGACCACCGGCGCCGAATGGATAGCCACCCGTTTCGGGACAGGCAGAAGCGGAACGCTC
Source organism: Bacteroidales bacterium (assembly GCA_007119075.1). GTDB lineage: Bacteria > Bacteroidota > Bacteroidia > Bacteroidales > PUMT01 > PXAP01. The sequence continues at coordinate 4,136 of SKQJ01000046.1, forward strand.
TCGCATAATATTGTGGTCGTATATGCCCTTATTTCCGCCCTTGGTTTCCTGGCCTACGGGTTTATCGGGCTCGGAAAGTTCATGATGCTTTTCCTTCCCTGGGAATACGTCTCGCTTATTGTCCCTTTTGACGTGCCGGAAGAATATATCCCGCACGTGTATGGGGTGATTTTTACTCTTATCGCCATGTCTTATACCATACTCGGCGGCATGACGTCGATAGTGTGGGCGGATGTCCTCCAGTTTGTCATAATGACTGTATCGGCTATTGCCGTGGGCATAATCGCAATGAACGCCCTTTCGGAGCAAGCCCTTGCAGTCCCTGAAAGCTGGCACTCGCCATGGTTCGGCTGGGAGCTTGACATGGACTGGGACGGCATAATCGCTGGCGTTAACCAGCACATCAGGGATGACGGTTATTCCCTGTTCGGGATATTTATGATGATGATGATTTTCAAGGGCATACTTGTGAGTGCCGCAGGGCCTGCTCCCAACTACGATATGCAGAAGATACTCTCATGCCGCTCCCCGAAAGAGGCATCCCTGATGAGCGGGTTTGTATCCATAGTCCTCATGCCGGTCCGCTATTTCATGGTAGTGGGATTTGCCGTGCTCGGACTCTTATACTATGAGGACCTGAACCTCCTGGTTGCGGGAAGGGTGGATTTTGAACAGATACTTCCTGCCGCCATCAGCAGCTTTGTTCCGGCGGGGCTTCTCGGGCTGCTGCTGGCGGGATTGCTGGCCGCTTTCATGTCGACTTTTGCCGGGACGCTGAACGCGGCTCAGGCCTATCTTGTGAATGACATATACCTTAAGTATGTGAACCCCGGGGCTTCCAACAGGAAGATCGGCAATATGTCCTATCTTTTCGGAGTCATCGTGGTCGCCGTGAGCATAGGTTTCGGCATGTTTGCCGAAAATGTCAATGCCATTCTGCAATGGATAGTCTCTGCCCTCTTCGGAAGCTATGTCGCATCGAATGTCATTAAATGGTACTGGTGGCGGTTCAACGGTTACGGGTACTTCTGGGGCATGGTTTCCGGACTGCTGGCTGCGATGATCGTGCCCTTCTTTTTTCCGGGAGTGCTGCATCTGTACCTTTTTCCCGTATTTCTTGCCGTATCGGTTGCAGGATGCATTATCGGCACCTATGCCTATCCGCCGACCGACGAAAGGATCCTTATCGATTTTTACAGGAATGTCAGGCCATGGGGGTTCTGGAAGCCTGTCCACGACAAGCTTGTCTCAGAAGATCCGTCCTTCCGGGGCAACACTTTCTTTGGAAGGGATATGTTCAATATCCTCATCGGCACTGCCGCCCAGACAACATTGATGATCATTCCGTTTTACCTGGTGCTTGGCAGGCTGGCCGAACTGGTGACCACCCTGCTTATTTTCATTATATGTGCAATACTGCTGAAAAGGTTCTGGTATGATCATATCAGCAGTCAGGAAAAATTACACAATGAGCAGTTTAAATAATGTATTTTATTAGTAATTTTGTCGCTTAATTGTAAATCAGACAATTAATCTGCCAACGCGGGGCCGGGACATGAAAACAATCCCGACCGCACCTGCATGTAAATATTTCTAAATGACAGATTTCAACAAGAGAGTGGATATGCTCTTTGACCGGCACCGGGAGCTGACAGAGAGGCCGAATGAGCCTGAGGAAGAATATAACGGACTGTTTACCCGGTACAGGTATCCTGTTCTTACCGCCGATCATATTCCGGTCAACTGGAAATACGATCTTGATCCAGCAACAAATCCGATGCTTCTGCAGCGGACAGGCATAAACTCGGTTTTTAATCCCGGGGCAATAGAATTAAACGGCAAGATCATGCTGGTGGCCCGTGTGGAGGGCTATGACAGGAAGTCGTTCTTTGCAGTTGCCGAAAGCCAGGATGGGATAAACGGGTTCAGGTTCCATGACCGCCCGGTAAGCATGCCGCCTGCCGGTGATCCCGAAACGAATGTTTACGATATGAGGCTTACCTGCCATGAAGACGGCTGGATATACGGTCTTTTTTGTGCAGAAAGAAAAGATCCCTCGGCTCCCCCGGCCAACACTTCTTCGGCCCTTGCCAGCTGTGGCATAGCAAGAACCCGGGATCTGGTCAGCTGGGAACGGCTGCCCGACCTTGTATCAGTCTCTTCGCAGCAGCGCAATGTCGTTTTGCACCCTGAATTTATCAGGGGCAAATATGCGCTTTATACGCGTCCGCAGGATTCATTTATTGAAGCCGGTACCGGGGGAGGCATATCATGGGGGCTGACCGACTCGATGGAAAAAGCCTCCGTCGGGAATGAGAAAATTATTGATGAAAGGATCTACCACACGATAAAGGAAGCCAAAAACGGCCAGGGTCCGCCGCCGCTGAAAACCGGATACGGATGGCTGCATCTTGCCCACGGGGTAAGGCATTGTGCCGCCGGGCTGCGATATGTGCTTTACCTGTTCATGACCGACCTTTCGGATCCTTCCAGGATAATTCACCGGCCCGGAGGATATTTCATGGCTCCCCTGGGGGAAGAGCGGACGGGAGACGTTTCAAATGTCCTGTTTGCCAATGGCTGGGTGGCAAGGCCCGGAGGCCAGGTCCTGATTTATTATGCCTCCTCCGATACCCGGGTACACTTAGCGGCAACCAGTATTGCCCGCCTTACCGATTACGCAATGAACACCCCTGAAGATCGTTATTATTCTGCCGGGACGGTCGACAATATCAATGCACTCATCGACCGTAATGCCGGCATTATGAGCAAAAGGAGCAGACGGGATATGGCCGGGTTTATGTAAGGGCTAAAAAAAAATACGCGAAGCTCAACAGAATAGCGGTTTTTTTCATACATTTACACGGAATAAGGCAAAAATTATAAAAACCTAATACAATTTCATCAACCTAAAAATTAATTCATAATGAAAAGGATTTTTTATTTATTCAGATTTGTTCTTTTGAGTCTCCTGGTCGTCACCCTTGTTACCTCCTGCGAGGTTCCCAGGGAAGAAGAGAAATTTATCGGGATCCAGCTATGGTCAGTCCGCGGTGACATGAATGCCGATCCTGAAGGGACTCTCAGGCAGCTGGGAGAAATGGGATACAGTTTTGTGGAGGCCGCCGGGTATTCGAACGGAATGCTTTACGGTATGGAGCCCGAAACATTTACATCCATGGTAGAAGCCAGCGGAATGGAATTTATCACCTCGCACATAGGCCGTGCGCTTCCCGGCGAAGATGAGTGGGACGAAGCAATGAGATGGTGGGAGACGGCAATAGACGCTCATGCAAGGGCCGGCGCCGACTATATAGTCCAGCCTTTCATGCCGAGCTCGGCCTTTGAAAGCCTTGAGGTTTTGCAGCAGTGGGCCGATTACTTCAACACCATTGGCGAAATGGCCCGTGACGGGGGCCTCCGGTTCGGTTTCCATAACCATGCCATCGAGTTTACCGAGGTAGAGGGAGTGGTCGCTTATGACTATTTGCTTGAAAACACGGATCCCGACCTGGTTTTCTTCCAGCTTGATCTTTACTGGATCGCAGAAGCCGGCAAGGATGAAGTCGATTATATCAACAGGTATCCCGGACGGTTTTTGATGTATCACGTAAAAGACCACCAGGAAGTCGGTGCCAGCGGGGAAATGGATTTCAGGCCCGCGTTCGAGCATGCCGACAGGGCCGGCCTGGAATATATAATCGTGGAGGTCGAGGACTATAATTATGAGCCTATCGAAAGCGTAAGGGTCAGCCTGGATTACCTGATGGAAGCCGATTATGTCGAAGCTGACTACAGGTAATTTCTGATACTGAGCCTGCAGAAGATATATGGAAGCCGGTCAGGGATATCCGTCCCCTGCCCGGCTTTTTCCATAATCCCATCCTGCATGATCATCTTCCTGAACAGGTGGAAGCCGACGCTAAGTCAATAAACCGATAACCCTAAAAAAGACTGTCATGCACAAACTGAGCTGGTTTAACCGGCGAAAATCTTTGCCCTTCCCTCTATTTGCGATTTTCCTTCTTATTTTGAGCTCATGCACGGGAGGGACCGATAAGGCAAATCGCACGGACGATATTTTCTCAATGGACAACCTTGTTGCCTGGTGCATCGTGCCCTTTGATGCCATGGAGCGCAGCCCCGAGGAGAGAGCTGAAATGCTTGACGGGCTCGGATTCAGAAGGATGGCGTGGGACTGGCGGATGGAACATATTGATATGCTTTCGCGGGAAATAAGCGTTTTGCAGAAGCATGACATTGAGCTCACAGCCGTCTGGATATGGCTGGACAACCCTGACCGGGATGAATTGCCGCCCCATCTTGAAAGGATATTTGATGCGGTTGAAAGATCAGGCACTCAAACCACATACTGGGTGAGCTTCAGCGATAATTATTTTGAAGGGTTCGGGGAAGAGGAAAAAGTTCTCAAGGCGGCCCGTTCGGTACTGCAGGTGCATGACAGGGTAAGAAATTCGGGAGGCAAAATTGCCCTTTACAACCATATGGGATGGTTCGGCGAACCCGAAAACCAGGTCAGGATAATCGAAAGCACCGGCAGGGATTCCATTGGTATTGTATATAATTTCCATCATGCTCATCATCATGCTGACGATTTTCCACGGCTGCTCGATATAATGATGCCATATCTTTATACGGTGAACCTGAACGGCATGAGAAGGGATGGGCCCAAGATACTTGATATAGGCAAGGGAGACCTGGAGGGATGGATGATCAAAACACTGATGGATTCGGGTTTTGACGGAACAGTGGGGATACTGGGGCATACCGACGGCGAAGATATCAGGGAAGTGCTTAAGCGCAATCTCGGCGGACTGCATATGGTGCTAGACCGCCTTTGATGGCGATCTGGCGGCCGCAGCCCCGCAGGCCGGCATCAGATACGGATCTTTCCCGGGGTTGATCTGACAGATAGCGCAGACCTCAGATTTCTGCCGGCAGGCCGGCAGCGGATACAGATTCCCGGGGTCGATTATATGACAGATAGCACGGACCTCAGGTCCCACCGGGCAGTCCGGTCCGGATCCGGACTTTAGTCCGGCCTGCATTTGCAATTAAGCCTGTTTTTTATTACCTTTGTGCCGGAAACAAATTTCAGGGGTTCATTCACAAACCCTTCCGCCTCCGCAGGCTATCGTTTCTTACTTTCTTTCCCGGGTTTGAGCAAATTCGAATTCGAACCAAAATTAACAGTATGCTGAATTTTAAAATTTTCAATTCATCCAATCCCATTACTGAGGAGGAGAGGATGGAAATTATAGATTTTCTTTATACTCATCTTGACAAGTTCCGCGATACAAAAGAGGCAATCGGCAAAGCTATTGCCTATGCCCTCAGTGAAACGGCCGGTCCCGGGGGCTTTGTGCTCCGGGGAAAGCTGCAGGACGAAATAGCCGGCGCAGTTGTCGTGAACCGGACCGGCATGGGAGGTTACATCCCGGAGAATATACTTGTGTACATAGCAGTTGATGAAAAGTTCAGGGGCAAAGGATACGGACGCGAGCTGATGAATAAGGCGATAGATATAGCCGAGGGAGATGTCAAGCTACATGTCGAATATGATAATCCCGCAAGATTTCTCTATGAAAAACTGGGATTTACAAGCAAATATATGGAGATGCGGCTGGCTAAAAAGAAGAAGTAGGTTCATTTTTACCGGCAGCTATGGAAGGACAGGATTATGATTTACTGGTGCAGATAAGAAAGGAGCTGCATAAATTTCCCGAATTATCAGGCAGTGAGCAAAGGACATCCGGTTTTGTGTCAGATTATCTTCAATCGCTCAGTCCCGATGAGTTTATCACCGGCCTTGGAGGGCACGGCCTTGCGGCCGGGTTCCGCGGCACTGCTCCCGGGCCGCGCATAATGGTAAGGGCTGAACTGGATGCCCTGCCCATCAATGAAACAAACGACTTTGGGCATAAGTCGGCCAATCCGGGAGTATCGCATAAATGCGGCCACGACGGCCACATCGCTGTAGCTCTGGGAATCGCCCGGCGTTTCGCAGCCGAAAAGCCCCGGGAGGGGGAAGTCGTCGTGCTATTTCAGCCCGCGGAGGAAAACGGCCGGGGGGCCCGCGCAGTTGTAAATGACCCTCGTTTTGTCCGTATTGAGCCCGGTTTCATCATTGCCATGCATAATCTGCCCGGCTTTGAACGCCATGAGATCATTTTAAGGGAGGATGTTTTTGCAGCGGCTTCCGAAGGCTTGATCGTTCGCCTTCGGGGAAAAACTTCTCATGCAAGCGAGCCGGAAAACGGCGTCAGCCCGGCCCCGGCTCTGTCACGCATTTTGCAGGAACTGCCGGCGCTGGCAGGGGGCGCATCCCCCGGCGGATTCACGCAGGCAACTGTCATCCATGCCCGGCTGGGGGAAATTGCCTTTGGAACAAACCCGGGAGAAGCGGTTGTCATGGCTACCCTGAGGGCATTTGACAGGGAAATTATGGAAGAGCTTAAAACCAGGGCTGAACAGCTTGTACGCGATATTGCCACAGCTGAAAAACTCGGGATATCGATAGAGTGGACGGACATGTTCCCGGCAACCGGTAACGATCCTCACCTGGTTTCACTGGCAAATGAGACGGCAGGACTGCTTGGATACACAGCCCGCATAATGCACGATCCTTTCAGATGGTCGGAAGATTTCGGATGGTTTACAGGAAAATACAGGGGCATGTTATTCGGTATCGGCGCAGGAAGCGGTCATCCTGAATTGCATAGCCCGGATTATGATTTTCCTGATGAGATCATACCGACAGGGGTCACGTTTATTGGGGAACTATGCAGGAAACTGCTTAAAGAGGGATAATGGAAGATACTTCAATAATTGAAATCAGCGAGAACGCTGTCAAAGGCAATATTGAATTTCTTCAGAAGCATTTCGGAGAAGATGTTCTCCTTTCGTCAGTCGTGAAGGCAAATGCATACGGGCACGGTATGAAATCCTATGTCCCCCTGGCCGAAAAAGCCGGGATAACTCATTTTTCCGTGTTCAGTGCGTGTGAAGCAAAGCAGCTCATGAAAATCAAAAGTCCCCGCTGCAGCATTATGATCATGGGCTGGATGAATGACCGCGACCTGAAATGGGCGGTTGACAACGGAGTTGAATTTTTTGTTTTTGAACCGGAACGGCTCAACAGGATAAAGTCGTTATCGGGCAAATGCGGAAAGCCGGCCCTTGTTCATATTGAAATGGAGACAGGGATGAACCGGACCGGAATGAATATGAAAGAGCTTAATATTGCGGTTGAAATATTATCCGGCAATCCGGCCTGCTTTGTCCTGAAGGGTCTATGCACCCACCTTGCCGGAGCTGAAAGCATTGCCAATCATGTAAGGATACAGAAACAGCTTTCCCGGTTTATGCGGGTGTGCAGGTTATTTACCGGGAAGGGTCTTGTTCCCGAGTACAGGCACGTTTCAAGCTCTGCCGCGGCTATCACTTATCCTGCAGCCAGGTTCAATATGGTGCGCATCGGAATTCTGCAGTATGGTTACTGGCCCAGTGCCGAGACATTTATGTATTATATAAGCAAAAAGAAAGAAAAGAAAGATCCGCTCAGCAGGGTAATCAGCTGGAAAAGCCGGGTGATGGCTCTCAAGGATGTGAAAAGGGGGGAATTCGTCAGCTACGGCACTGTCTACCTCGCACAGGAAGACAAGAAAATAGCGATTGTGCCTGTCGGTTATTCCCACGGATACAGCAGGTCTCTCAGCAATCAAGGCCGCGTGCTTATCCGGGGCCGGCGTGTCGCCGTTATCGGAATGGTAAATATGAACATGCTTATAGCAGATGTCACCAAAATCCCCTCTGTGAAAATCGGTGATGAAGTAGTGCTGATCGGGAATCAGGATGACCTTGTGATTTCTGTCGCTTCCTTCAGTGAATTCAGCAATCAGCTAAATTATGAGCTCTTGACCAGGCTTCCGGCGGCGATCCCCAGGCTGGTGACAAACTAAAAAAAACATCATGGCTTTCATGGAACTCCATAAGGAAAGGCTCCAACATAATTTTAAATTTTTAAATAAGCTGTTCTCGGATAATAAAATTGTATGGGGGATCGTTACAAAATTGCTTTGCGGAAACAAGCCGTACCTGAAGCAGATCATGGATCTTGGAATACGGCAGATATGCGATTCCCGGGTAAGCAACCTTAAGGCCATCAAGAATTTAGATCCCGGGATAGAAACCGTCTATATCAAGCCGCCGGCAAAAAGGGCCGCGAGCTCGGTGGTACGTTATGCAGACATAAGCCTGAACACCGAGCTGTTCACCATCAGGCTGCTTAACGATGAAGCCCTGAAGCAGGGAAAGATCCACAAGATCATAATAATGATCGAAATGGGCGATCTGCGGGAGGGGGTTCTCGGTGACAATCTTATTGAATTTTACGGCAAAGTATTTGAATTGCCCAACATCGAAGTGATAGGAATAGGAACAAATCTCAACTGCCTGTACGGCATTATGCCAAGCCAGGATAAGCTTATACAGCTCGGCCTTTACAAGCAGCTGATCGAAGCCAGGTTCAATCGCAGGATCCGGTTTGTTTCTGGAGGATCGTCTGTAACAATACCGCTTATAGTAAAAGGAATATTGCCTGCCTCTGTTGATCACTTCCGGGTCGGGGAATCGTTGTTCTTCGGCAAGGACCTTTTTACCGGGAAACTGATAAAGGGGATGAAAAACGATATTTTCAGGCTGCATGCCGAAATCATCGAGCTGACAGAAAAGCCCATAGTCCCGAGAGGCGAGCTTGGGCAGAATGTCGCCGGCGAAACATTTGAGTTCAGAGATGAGGACCTGGGCAAAACATCCTACCGGGCAATAGTGGATATAGGGTTGCTGGACATAAATACCGACGATCTGAGGCCGGTTGATAAAAAAGTAAGTATTTCAGGGGCCAGTTCCGACATGCTGGTCATTGATCTTGGAGATAAAAAGCCTTCATACAGGGTTGGCGATCTGATTGAGTTTAAGCTCAATTACATGGGAACATTGCATTTGATGAATTCCGATTATATCGATAAAGTAATTGTATAACACCGGGTATTTGACCGGAAGAACCCGCCGGAAGCAGCAGACGGACTGGATAAGCAACAAAAAAAACTGCGGCCGCATGAAAAATAATAAAGAAATGCATGAACATTCAGGTGATAATATTGTTGAAAAATTGACCGGCAAAAGGGCCGAAGAAATTCTTAATGACGAGGTTAAGATGTCCGTGCTTGATTTTCTCAATAAAAGCGGTCCCTCCTCCCTGGGGAACATCCTGCAGGCATTAAAAATATCACAGACTGCAGGCACAAAACATATATTGGAGCTCAAGCTGCTCGGGCTGATTGACAAATCAGAAGATCCGCCAAATTACAATATTGATCCTAAGCGTTTTAAAATCCTTATGAGTTATCAAAATAAATAAATAAAATCGCAGTTTATAATAGCTAACAACAACAAATTTATATTATAATGAGGCAATTGAAAATCACGAAATCAATCACTAACCGTGATTCGAATTCCATTGAGAAATATTTACAGGAAATTGGCAAGGAAGATCTGATAAGCCCTGAAATGGAAGTGGAGCTCGCACAAAGGATCAAAAAGGGCGATCAGGCGGCACTGGAAAAAATGGTGAAGGCCAATCTAAGGTTTGTGGTATCTGTAGCCAAGCAATACCAGTTCCAGGGGCTGAGTCTCCCCGATCTTATCAATGAAGGCAATCTTGGACTGATAAAGGCAGCAACAAAATTCGACGAAACCAAGGGTTTTAAGTTTATTTCCTACGCCGTATGGTGGATCCGCCAGTCGATCCTTCAGGCCATATCCGAACAGGCCAGGGTTGTCAGGCTTCCCCTGAACCAGGTAGGTTCTCTCGGGAAAATCCACAAAATAAGCTCAAAATTCGAGCAGGAGAACGAAAGGGATCCCTCCGCAGAAGAGCTCGCAGAAAAACTTGATATGAGCAAGGAGAAAGTTGCAGGAACCCTTAAGCTCAACGGGCGACCCATGTCGTTCGACGCCCCGTTCATCGACGGCGAAGACAACAGTCTCCTCGATGTCATGGAAAACAAGGATTCTCCTGTTGCCGATTCTGAACTGATGACCGATTCCCTTCGCAAGGAGATTTCCCGCACTCTCAGCATACTTACAGAGAAGGAACGCAATGTGCTGGAGTGCTATTTCGGGCTGGGAAGGCAGGAAATGTCGCTCGAGGCCATTGGAGAGGAACTGGGCCTGACCAAGGAACGCACCAGGCAGATCAAGGAAAAAGCCCTGAAACGGCTCAGGCATAAATCCAAAAACAAGCTGCTCAGAATGTATCTTGGCTGAAACCAGCCTGCCTGATTATTTCAGGGAACTTATTCTGCCTCTTTAAAAAGAATCCGGACTGCACCGCAGCACCGGGTTTTTTTTGTGGCTTATTTTTGCTAATATTGTTAACAAAACTTATGGCGGGCAGAAATCGCCGGAACAATTTTGTAAACAAAAACCAAAAGCTATGGCAAAAATCGCAATGCTGGGCGCCGGATTTATCGGCGGCTTTTACACATCATCATTACAGGGGCTGCGAAGCAGGGACAAGGTCCAGATCGTATGTGACCTTGAAGGCGACAGGGCGGAAGCCTTTGCCTCCCGATATGGAATTCCCCAATGGACCACCGACATTTCTGAGGCAATAAATAACCCGGAGGTTGATGTGGTAGTGGTCGGGTTGCCAAACAACCTGCACCTTGAAGCTGTGCTGCAGGCTGCCCGTGCCAAAAAAGCGGTACTGTGCACAAAACCTCTCGGGAGAAATCCGGTGGAGGCCAGGCAGATGCTGAATGCAGTCGAGGAGGCCGGTGTCTTTAACGGTTACCTTGAAGACCTGGTATACACTCCAAAATGCCTTACAGGATTTGATTCGGTCCGAAAGGGCACCATCGGAAAGGTGATCTGGGTACGTTCCAGGGAGACCCATCCCGGTCCACATTCTGACTGGTTCTGGGACAGGGAGATTTCCGGAGGCGGGGTTCTGCTCGATATGGGGTGCCATTGCATCGAAATCGCGCGGGGCTATATAGGCAAGGATGTCCGGCCCGTAGAGGTGATATGCTGGGCAGATACGCTGGTTAAACCAATCGATGCAGAAGACAATGCCATAGGTTTTGTGCGCTATGACAACGGTGCCATGGCGCAGTTTGAGGTCAGCTGGACCTTCAGGGGCGGCATGGATCTCCGGGATGAGGTAATGGGCACGGAAGGAACGATCTGGATAAACAATTTCCTTCGCACCGGCATCGAAATGTTTTCCGCCGGAGGGAAAAAAGGCTATGTGGCCGAAAAGGCCGAGACCGACCGGGGCTGGCTGTTCCCGGTTGCAGATGAAGTGCATGAGCTCGGCAACAACAATATGTTTGCCGACATGCTGAATGCATGGGAAAGGGGAGAGCAGCCTATGGAGACCTTTTATGACGGTTACATAGTAAACGAGATAATGGAAGCATGCTACAGATCTGTCAGCAGCAAAAAATGGGAGCCCATCAATCTCGGAGTCTGGCGCGGACTGGAGAAGGCCGAGCCAATAGCTGTTTTTGATGAGTTTGACAAGGACAGTCTCCTGGTGAAAGAGGAAGTCATGCCCGACGGGTCGGTCAAGAGGATCCTCAAGGACAAAATTTCCGGGAAGATCACCCAGCACTTCCTTCCCCCGCAATAA
>SKQJ01000142.1 GCA_007119075.1 Bacteroidales bacterium
AACCACATCGCGAATGTCATAGTTGCGCAAGCCTCTCCATGATCCGTCCCTGAAAGTACTGTATTCGCCATGAATATTCAGCGGGACCATTGCAAGGTTATATCCGCCTGCGGCCAGGTAGGTCCGCCCGGGATAGGAAGATATTGAAAACACATTGTTTGATACGGGTCCCGGCGGGGTGAGGGTACTGAAATGCCCTCCTGTACGGCGCATAAGTCCGAACCGGCGGTCAGCCACCCAGAGATTCCCGCTATCATCAAATTGTGTGCTCATCATTGCCACCGAGCCGAAACCATAATCATCAATTTTTTCAGCCAGCAGAGGGCCATGAGTATAAATGTCAGCTTCGGAAAGTCTGATCACAGCCAGGTAATCGCCTTTTGCTTCAAGGATCACAGGAGATGCCGAAGGGGCTGTAAAATAATCCCAGGAATCTCCCATGATCATCAGGGAGGCATAGCTTCCCGAGCTGATCATCTGGATGGCATGCAGCCTTCCGTCAAACCAGGCAAGAGAGATAAACAACGTACCGGGCTCGGGCAACTGATCCAATCTTGTCCAGGCTGAAAAATCCATCAGGTTGGGAGCATTTATATCGGCCCTGTAAAGCCCGGAGGAGGTGGCGGCATAAAGGAAAGTGCCGTCAAATGCCATGTCGTTGACAATCAGCCTGACACCCTCCTCACCAAGATAGTATGTCTCGCTTATCTCATTCCTTTCCAGATCGACCACAACCACGCCAAAACTACAGGAAAGATACGCTTTCTTACCAACCACAATGATATTGTTTATGCTTTTTGTTCCAGGTATCGGGCTTCGCAGAATATCTGAGAGATTAGTAATCCTGTTTTCCCTGATGATGTCGAGATTTCCGTTGGAGTATCCGATAAGAAGCAGCTTATTTTCATCAGACCATTTTATGCTGCTGATATCAACATCAGATAATCCGTTTGCTTTCGAAAGCTTTTCAAGGCTGCTGTCTTTCTTTCGGAAAACTATCAGGCCGGGGCCTGCGGCACAGTATACCACATCATCGGCAATGGCGATGTGGGTAGCCCGGTTATATGACAGATGATCACGCCAGGCCCCGACAGGAATGGACGAAATGGCGGGAATGCAAAATAATCCCAGAAGCAAAATTACTGTAAAGAATCGATGCATCGGGCTTAAATAGGTAATTGGCATCAGCCTTTCAGATTCTCCGGAAAAGGATTCTTCCTGCCCTTTAAAAAATCCACGAGTTTCCCGAAGGCTATGGCGCGATGGCTGATTTTGTTTTTCTCTTCAAGGCTCATTTCGGCAAATGTTTTTTTATAGCCGTCAGGAACAAAAACGGGGTCGTACCCGAATCCCCCTTCTCCCCTTCTTTTTTCAGTTATAGTTCCATTTACCACTCCATCAAAACGGAATTCCTTGCCCCTTAGTATAAGAGCGATGACCGTCCGAAACCGGGCTTTTCGTAAATTCTTGCCTTCCAGAAGGTTTAGCAGCTTGCTTATATTGGCTTCGGTGAGTTCTTCTTTACTGGTATATTTTATATTGCCTTCTATTTCAGCAAACCGTGCCGAGTAAACGCCGGGCATATCATTGAGATATTCAACCTCGAGCCCGGTATCGTCAGCGAAACAGTCGACCGAAAACCTTTCAAAAATATAAACCGCCTTTGCAGATGCATTCTCTTCGAGAGTAGGATAAACCTCGGGTATATCACCCTCAAATCCAAGATCATCCAGACTTTTAAGCGAAAACCGCTTTCCGAGAAGATTTTCTATCTCTCTTTTTTTCCCGGCATTGCTCGTTACGAAAACCAGTTCCATAAAAATTGTATTACTCCATAAAAAAACAAGGACAGCCATCCTTGTTCTTTTATATTGCATTAGATTAACATCAAATTTAACGATCCGAAAGGGCCCCGGAGTGAATACCGGGATAACAATATTGCCCGGTTGTTCCGGACCGGAGGATCCTTGTCTGCATCATGACAATCATCCGCCCATTGCAGCAAAGCCCCCTGTTGTAACACCAATGCGCGGATTGATGCTCATAACGGGAATGCCGGCACTGTTTGCGATGATATACTGCTCGTCGGCTCCCATGATATAATCGGACAGCCCTATGTTCTTCGTAGTCATGATCACCATAAGATCCGCCTTTATCTGGACTGCATATTCAATTGTTTCCTTTGCAAATGATCTTTTTCCCGGGGCGGTTATTATATCATATTCGACATTCCTTTTATCAAGCATTTTTTTGGCAAACAGGATATTGTTGCTTACGCCCCTGAGCAATCGCTTGTCTGATTTGTCCGGTTTTATTATGTGGATTTTGGAATTGAAATGCTTATTCAGATAAATAAGCCAGTTAACTTTTTCCTTATCCTCCTTACGGAAATCGACAGGTACAACAATATTCCTGAAGCTATTGTCCGAGGGCGGAGCCTGGACGGTGACGAAGGGGACTTTCGAACTCACTATCACCTTCAGGGCCCAGCTGCCGGTAAGTTTTTGCAGCCCTCTGATCCCATGGGTTCCCATGACGACCATTTCGGCATCCAGCTCATCGGCGATCTCGCCAATGCTCGTAAATATGGAGCCGTAACGCACAATGGCTTTGGGCTTGATGCTGAATTTATTGAAGGCCTCGGCAGCGTACGCATCAAGGGTGGCTTTAAGCTTGTTGACCTCATCCTTCCTGCGGGCTATGTGCGCCAGATAAACAGGATTGCCATCTATCCTTGCGATCTTGGCTGCATGTTCAAGCGCATATTCAGCGACTTTTGTAAAATCCCAGGGTACCATTAATGGCTTGATCGTAGTTTCCATAATTGACTGTTTGATTAATTTATCCTGAAATAGTTGTCTTTTTAAACAAAATTCAAACAAGAACTGATCCGGGCAAACCGGGATTTCCATTATTAACAATGCCAGTGTGATGGTGTAACTGACATGTCAAATATATAAAAGTAAATGTAAATAGAAGTATTGCAACTAATATTTTGATCAGATATAAGTTACCGGCAAAAATAATTATAAAATGATTATCAGGGCAAAGGCGGTTTCAATATTTAGTTCACAGCCGCGAGATCCTTGTCTTTTCTCAGATAATTACTAAATTTGGCTAAAAAAAGCACTATGGAATTAACTGACTGGAAAAACCTTCCTTTTGGCTACATCAAGACAGACTATAATATCCGTTGTTACTACAGGCATGGAAACTGGGGAGAACTGGAAATTTCATCGGATGATCATTTGAATATCCACATGGCAGCGACCTGCCTTCATTACGGCCAGCAGGCATTCGAAGGCATGAAAGCTTTTATGGGCAAAGACGGTAAAATCAGGCTTTTCAGGTGGCAGGAGAATGCAAGAAGGATGACAAGATCGGCCGAGGGTATTTTTATGGCCCCCTTTCCGGAAGATCTGTTTAAAAAGGCGATTGAAAAGGCAGTGCTTTTAAACAGGCATTTTGTTCCTCCCCACGGAACAGGAGCGGCATTATATATCCGGCCCCTTCTGATCGGAACAGGTGCCGAAGTGGGAGTGAAACCCGCAAATGAATATATGTTCGTGGTGTTTGTCACACCCGTGGGGCCGTATTTCAAGGAAGGATTCAACCCGGTCAGGATTGCTATTGAAAAGGATTCCGACCGTGCCGCTCCCCTCGGTACGGGACATTTGAAAGTCGGAGGAAACTATGCAGCAAGCCTGAGGGGGATCATGAAAGTGGTCAAAGCTGGATACTCTTCACCTATGTACCTGGATGCCAAGGAAAAAAGATACATAGATGAAATCGGAGCCGCCAATTTTTTTGGGATCAAAAACAACACTTATATAACTCCACGGTCCGACTCCATACTCCCATCCATCACCAATAAAAGCGTAATGACCCTTGCAGAGGATATGGGCCTCAGAGTGGAATGCCGGCCGGTTGAAGTGGAGGAGCTCGAAAGCTTTGAAGAAGCCGGCGCCTGTGGCACAGCAGCCATTATTGCCCCCATTGGCGAAGTTCATGACCTGGAAACCGGGAAGACGATCATTTATGGCAAAGACGGGAAGCCGGGTCCCGTTTCAACAAGCATCTATAAAAAGTTAACCGGCATTCAGTTTGGCGACATTGAAGATAAATTCGGATGGATGGAAATAATTGGCTGAACCGGCTTTTCTGATAAAAAGCATTTCCCGTGATTTTTTCCGGACAGTTCAAATTATGCCGGCCAGTGCTATACCATCGGTTGCTGCAATACCGTTAGTGAGTATTAATTGCCGGATATAAAATCAATAATTATGTTTGATTTGTTAGGGAAGTTTTTATTAATATTACCCCGGTAATTCTTCCCGGGGCAAAACATCAATAAATCTGACTATCAGTGCTTTGATCATGAAAAAAGAATCAAAGGCAGTAAATCGCAGGCTTAAGAGCTCTTATTTTGTTTCTATCATAAGCATAGCCTTGTTGCTCTTCATAGTCGGGCTAATGGGCCTTTTAATTTTAAACGCCAGGAGTCTGTCGGAATATGTCAAGGAGAATATCGGTTTCACCATTATTCTCGATGAAGATACCAGGGAAGTGGACATCATCAGTATCCAGAAAAACCTGGACGCAAGCCATTATGTGAAATCGGCCAGGTATATCACCAGGGAGCGTGCCGCAAGCGAACTCGAAGAAATGCTTGGCGAGGATTTCATAAGCTTCCTGGGATATAATCCTTTGCTGCCTTCCATAGAAGTAAACCTGTTTGCTGCCTA
>SKQJ01000197.1 GCA_007119075.1 Bacteroidales bacterium
GGCTCGCGCGTACACGCCGGAAGCAGTATAATAAATGAAAACAGGAAGGGAATAAAATTTCTGAATTTCTGCATAGCCGTTGGTTTAAGGTCTATTCTATCCTTTCAAGAGCATCCAGTCCACCGATATTCATCGTCCTGGACAGCTTCGAAATTGTATTCAGGTCAATATTGCCCTGTATGCTGATAAGGGCATTGTTTGATTGTCCGCCTGCAATCATAAGGAGCTCGGTAATAAGCCCGTCCTGTTCCCTGATCAGGAACTGGAAGTCCTGCCCTTGTTCCTTGATCACCATAAGCTCCTGGTACTGATCTCTTGGCAGATCTTTCATGACTTCGGCAAAGAAATTTGCTCCGGCGGGTTGCTTTCCCTCAGAGGCCAGGATCCGTATGCCGGTGAGCTTGCCCAGGATGTTTTCGATTTCCTGGTCTTTGGTTTCGATTCCGGAAAAAAGGCTGAACATGTATTTTGAAATATAGACCGAGGTGTATCCTTCGCGGCCTGAATATTTCTCAAAAATCTTGTCGGCCGGGCTGGGCTGTGCCGCAGCCGTTAACGACACGGTGATAAGCGCTATAAATAATGCGATTGTTCTCATGATTTGATATTTATTGTTTTACTGTTTCTTTAATAATTTCTGCCAAGGGAATTAACCGCTTCGTCGAACTTTGACAGTGCCTGCAGTTCGCTTGCACCCCGGTGAAATTTGTTTATCAATTGCAGATCACGGGTGGATTCTTCCATTTTTGACAATGGCTCCAGCTTCTCTGTGCCCCTGTTCATGACCTGCGAAACCATAACAAGTGCATTCCTGGCTTCTTCATATGCAAGCATTGTTTCTTCGATGGTATATTCTTCACCGGCAAGCAGGTTATTGTGCACCTGTTGTTCAATCAGCATGAAATAGCTGCCGATAAGGATCGCAATGCCCGCTGCAATGCCGCTTACTGCAATAACCATGCGTCTTGCCAGGGGTTTTCTGCTGATTTCCCTTTTATTAAGGCCGTTGTTTTTCCGGTCCTGTTCCTCGATGGCAGCGAACAGTTTTTCGTCAAACTGCGGGTCTGGCAGGATTTCTTCTTCCGACTCCATGAGCGAAAGAAAAAGCTGCCGGTCGGCTTCCATTTCGGAAGGAACCTTTTCCTTTCTGAAAAAATCCTTCAGGAAAGCCTCCTCTTCCCTGCTGGTCCGGCCTTCGTAATATTCAGCCAGTAAAGCTTTTGCTTTTTTCAGGTCCATTGTTTACCGAATTAATATATATTTCTCTTAATTTCTTCCTGGCACGTGACAGGTTGACTCTTATGGTGTTGAGATTGATGTCAAGTACCTGTTCTATCTCTTCGAATTCATAACCTTCTATATCCCTCAGCTGGATGATCATTCTTTGCTGCTCAGGCAACCGGGCCATGATCTGCCTGATATGCCTTACCGTATCTCTTTGTTCGGTCAGCTTTTCGATATTTTCATTTTTGTCCTCTTCAAACAGAAGGCTCCTGGTTTGCTCCAGCGATACTGTTCTGCGGGCTTTTATCCTGTCCAGGCAGTAATTCCTTGTAACAGTCATTGCAAACGCCTCGAGTGAATTCAGGGTATGTAATTTATCTCTCATATTCCAAAGTTTTATAAATACTTCCTGAACTGCGTCACCGGCTTCTTCAGAATCGTCCAGCATGCGGGATGCAAACCTGTA
Organism: Bacteroidales bacterium; assembly: GCA_007119075.1. Taxonomy (GTDB): domain Bacteria; phylum Bacteroidota; class Bacteroidia; order Bacteroidales; family PUMT01; genus PXAP01. Next base: position 1,691 of record SKQJ01000197.1, read on the forward strand.
AAGTTTGTTTTTCAGCGGCAAAACCTCCGTTTTGAACTCCTTGGCATCCATGCTTCTTTATTGACGATTCTCCAGGCGTTTTATTACACCCGTTATAGTGATTAACGGTTTTAACCTGCTATCTGTTTTGCAGGTTGATAAACTGATCCATGCCGGGGGCATTTATGCCGGCAAGCGAGGAAAGCTGATTCATATCCAGTTTGCCCTTGATACAGATCAGTGTATTGTCTCCCTCGCCCCCGACTATCATTATCAGCTCATTTATAGTCCCGTCCGTTTCGTCTGCGAGGATCAGGACCTGTTGGCCGGATTGCCTGACCCGCATGATCTCATTGTAATTTTCTGTCCGGATGCCGGGCACAATTTCGCTGTAAAAATCAAGACCCATCGATTCCACCAGGATTTTGGGGGCATGAAGGATGGTGATGGAGCTGACCGATGCAGCTATCCTGTTAAGCTCCTGTTCGCTTTTGTCCATTTCCGCAAGCATCCTGAGGAGGCTGCCGGAAATCCGGACAGTTGTTGCACCCTCCAGTCCGCTGTATTTCTGGAAGAAATTTTCGATTATATCCTGGCCGGCATTTATAGCCGGGGTAAGGATAAGCATACCAATAAGCAGGGTTATTTTTAACATCTTGTTTGGTTTTAAGGGTTTTTGATTTCTCATCTATACCAGGGAGACGAGTTAAAACCCGTTTCATTACAGGATATCAAAAAATAATCATTCGGCCGGAGAAGCCTGATTTCGGCTTAAACAACTTTTAAAACAGGTTTCTCAGGGCAGCCGCCTGACCGGATCCCGCGTGCGGGCCCGGTAAACGCTTAAAAAGCCTGACCAGTTTGCACTATAAAGCTGCGGCCGGGCCAGGTATGCATTTATTTGCTGTCCGGCTGCCCGGACTGGCCGGAGCATCCTGCCGCCCTGGCCAGGTATGCATTCATTTGCTGTCCGGCTGCCCGGAATGGCCGGAGCATCCTGCCGGCCGGGCCAGGTATGCATTCATTTGCTGTCCGGCTGCCCGGAATGGCCGGAGCATCCTGCCGCCCTGGGCCGCAACTATCCGTCCTTCTCTTCTCTGAAACACGGCTCAAGGACATTCACAAGATATTCCGGGATCTTCACGGGGCGACCTTTTTTCCGGTCGACAAACACCAGGGTGGTTTCGCCCTGATTGACCATCTCCTCTTTCTCGTTGTAGATCTCGTAATCAAAGACTATCCTTGTGCCGGGCATTTCCCTGATTATGGTCCGGACAGTAAGCAGGTCATCATAACGGGCCGGTTTCCTGTACCTGCAGCTCAGCGAAATTACCGGCATGATTATTCCAAGGTCTTCCATTTTCCGGTAGGGGAACCCCAGGTGGCGCATCAGCTCGGTTCTGCCGGTTTCATAATAAAGCGGATAAACCCCGTAATAAGCAATGCCCATTGCATCGGTCTCACCGTAGCGTACCCGTATATTGCAATCAAAAGAATACATAACTAAGGTGTTTTAAGAGGAGAATCAGGTTCCCTGACAAAATGGTCAAATATTAGCTTTTCCAGCAGTCCCGGTGCAAATTTTTTAAGAAATACCGTAAATTTCCCCCCAGCTGTAAGTATAAGAGAGCGCTTTCTTTTGACCACGGCCCTGTAAATATGGCGGGCTACTTCTTCTGCCGGCATCAATGTCTCTTCTGTTCTGGGCGACTCGCCCTGCTCGGACCCGTTAGCCATCAGTGCCGATTTCCGGATATTCGATGCGGTGAACCCGGGAGCGGCAATTAATACGTGCAGGCCGTTATTCCTGTTTTCTGCCCTGATTGCTTCCAGAAAGCCATGCATCGCAAATTTTGATGCCGAGTAGCCCGTCCTTCCGGGGATGCCCTGGAAGCCCGCGATGGATGAGATTCCTGCCACCGTCCCCTTAGTATCCAGCAGATGGGGCAATGCATACCTTGTACAGTAAACCGTTCCCCAGAAGTTAACGTCCATTACCCTTCTTAACACTTCCATATCTGCCTGGTTGAAAAGTGCCCTCATGGATATACCGGCATTATTTATAAGCACATCGATGCGATTATATTTATTGATTGCAGACTCGATGAGTCTTTTGCATTGAGATTCGTCCGAAACATCTGTTTGTACCGCAAAAGCTTCCATCCCCTCAGACCTGAGTTCCCCCGAAAGGGATTCAATGGTATCCAGATTTCGTGCCGCGAGGACTACGCTTGCCCCGTTCCGGGCAAATTCCCGGGCGCAGGCAAGGCCTATTCCCGAGGATGCCCCGGTAATCACGACTACTTTTTTATTACGCACTTTTTCAATTTGTCTGTTTAATACCGGATATTGAAGGGATCAAAGATACATGAATTAGCCATCAAATGAAAAAACATCAGAGAGCAGAATATCGCATGGGTGATCGACCTTCAGGTCAATTTTGACCCTCTTGCCGTGGATGCCGGATTTCTTATATAGATCTGAACTGAAGTTCCTTTTCGGAGAATAATAGGAAAATACTGCAAAAATCCAGTAAATTAAGATTTAAAAAGTTTGCAATAAGGTCCAAGATTGTTATCTTTGCATTCGTTTTAAAAAAAACAACTAAGGATGATTCAGTAGCTCAGTAGGTAGAGCACATCCCTTTTAAGGATGGGGTCCTGAGTTCGAGCCTCAGCTGAATCACCGCAACAGGCGAAGAAAATTTCTTCGCCTGTTTTGTTTTGGATATGTGGGCAAGACCGTGTGAAAACCGTTTCAGACTTTCGGCCGGGATACAGATCATGGGTCTCTGTACGGATTATTGATCCTGTATTTCCTGCCGGACCATTCCATGAGGATTATGCCGGCAAGCAGCAGGATCGCAGCCATTACAAAGGTGAAGGTAAATCCTGCAATATCATAGAGCAACACCCCGGCAAGGGGGATAAACATTGCTCTTAAGCCGGTAAGGGAAAGATGAACGGACTGATAATCTCCTGCTTCGTCTGCCTTGCAGAAATAGGCCGATCCGATACTCCATGAAATGGCCATAGTGGCAATAAAACCGCTGTTGAACAGCAC
>SKQJ01000236.1 GCA_007119075.1 Bacteroidales bacterium
ATTTTTGTAGTTTCTATCCAGCACCATACGGGAATTGAGTATTCCGACCATTCCAGCAGGTTTTTAATCCCCCGGGCGACATACCAGAGATTCCCTCCTGTTTCCTCATCATAATTATTAACCGGGTAAATGTCAAAGGAGGCAATATCACATCCCTTCAGATATCCGTTGTTGGATATCTTATAGGAATCGTTATCGCCGAAGCATTCACCGCGGCCTATCCAGTTTGGCCAGGCCACCCCCTGTCCAAGGTTAAGGTATACCGGGCGGGAGGGATCAATTTCCTTCATTTGCCTGTAATCCCTGATAATTTCCGCCGGATCGACGCAGGGATCGTACTCGTGTGTGACGCTGTTCCACTGGGCATTGTCGGGCTCATCGTCATGCATCCAGGCATAAATGGCCGGTTCATGTTTATTTTTAAGGCCAAATTCATTCTGTTCACAAATAACCAGCATTTCCGCTTCATTAAATGCATCCAGTTTTTCCTGGTCAAGCCCGCCCCATATGCCGATAAACATATTTATGCCGATCTCTTTATATGCGAAAGCATTCTTATGGCTCTGCATCCATACGGAGATGGGAAAAAAATCAGGATCTCCGGCAATGCTACCCACATTCTGCGCAGACGGTGAACCGGGATAAAACAATAAAGCACAAAAAATAAATATATACTTTTTCATTGTTGCAGTTTTAGTCTATCAGAGGATTTTTTCGAGTTTGTCAGCGGGCAGTCCGGAAATTTCAGTCAAAACGCGGCGTGTTCCTTTTTCCGATTCCCGGAAGAATTTCTCATCAGGCGGGAAATATTTGCCTTCCGGATCGGTCGCCCTGAAGGAGATGCCGGCGATCATGGCCCTCAGTACAAGATCAAAAGGTTTGCCCATCCTGATGGCTGCCTGAACGGGCAGGGTGAACCGGTCTTCCGGGCCCAGCTTTCGGTAGAGATCGCATCCTACCCTGAACAGCGTATCTCCCAGCGACCTGTTGCTGAACCGGCTCAGCAGGTCATCGATATGGCCCCTGATTTGTCCTAAGCTGAAATCGCCGGGATGCAGGGAAACAAGTATTTCGGCTGACTGCAGCATGGTCTGCCGGGTTGCCTCTGATACCTCCGCCAAACCAAGCGCCTGGTGAATATAGACAAGGCGGTCGTCAAACTGGTAGCCGAGATATGCAGCACTGGCATGCCCGAGATTGTGAATGAACAGCTTACGGTCAACCCAGGCTTTTATGTTGTCTTTGGGAGCAAGGTTATCGATTCCGGGAATCCTGTTTTTGAATGCCGGTCCGGAAACGATCAATTCGCAATAGGGCTCTGCGAAAATACATAGCGGATCCTCTTCCATATCTTCCCGGGTCATTATCGGCACCATCTTCCCGATACTTGTCTCTACAAGTCCCAGGAGATCATCGACCGGGAATTCTTCCGGAAGGAATGGTTTTACCTTTCGGCGGAAATAATCGTCGGCATTACGCATGTTCTCGGCAAGGATAACATCAAGCGGGCGGTCACCGTGCTTTTCCCTCCGCCTGGAAATCGCTTGTGCAAACACGGGCATAAGAGCCGGGAGTCCCTGGCGGCCCACCGATACCGATGCAATATCAGCACCGGCCACCTCCTCCGACACCGTGCCGGAGTCAGTAAAATGAACTGCCCTGACATTCCTTACCCAAATGGTTTTATCACCGGCATCACTCTTGATTACGACCCGGTATTGCCTGTGCAAATTAAGAAGATCGACAAGGCTGCGGCTGACATCTACAAAAACAAGCTCGTACCCCGCACTGCCAAAAAGCTGGCCGATGAATGAGCGCCCTATCCTGCCTGCACCGAAAAGCACAATCTTTTTTGACATTATATCATTTTGATAGACTGGTCCGGCAATTAAGGAGTTCAGATATGCCTATGCCGGGTGGTCTGGTCAGGTCTTTATGGATTCTTGCCGGTCTGACTTATCCATGCCCTGTGATATTTATTTATTCTTTGTAATTTTTCTCCGGGAAATTTTTCATAGAATGTGCCGCCATGAAAGAAACACGCAAAGCCTCCTGAGGCTACACCAAGACCGATCGCGCTGATCATGTCCAATGGCCCTTCCGGTTTCAGCAGCAACTGTGAGGCAACCGAAGCGATCATCCCGCCTGTAAAGTTATCGCCGCAACCTGTAGTATCGCCAGCCAGTGAGGGATTTTCACGCAGCTCGCCAATAACCTGCTCCGAAGCAGGCAGCTGGCTATCGGGAATTTCCCCGAACAGGGTGCCTGCAGAAAAGAAATGGACCGGGTGGGGTCCATGGGTTATTACGGCCGCACCCGTGCCTGCTTTCCGGAAGAAGGCCAGCGCCTCTTCGGCAGTGGAGCAGCCGCTGTATCTCAGCGCCTCCTCCCTGTCGGTCACCAGCAGGTCAATATGCCGGTAAGTTTCGTTTGAGTCTCCCAGGGGCCAGGCCTTCACCGGGCTATCCTTTTCGCTCAGGAAGTCGAATACCGTATTCACAACGGTAATGGAACCGCTTTCCCTGGCTTTGCGCAGAATGCTATTAAGGTCGGAATGGATTTCCGGCACCAGTGCGGTTCCGCCCAAAACAGTTATATCACTTTTAAAAAAAACCTCGTCGAGGTCGCCGGGAAGGAATTCCCGTGCCGCACCTATGTTATTGATAAAGACTCTCTCACCGTGGCCTCCGTCATAGGCGGGGTCGGAAAGCACGTCAGTGAAAGGGGTAAACCCGCCGGCCTCCCTGTAATGCCGGGTATTGAGAGACGTGGAAGCCAGTTTTTCTTTTATGAAAATTCCGGCTTTATCATTTCCGCAGCAGCCGTAATAAATAACTTCGGCAGACAGGCCCAGCAAAAGCTGGGAAGCATGGATCAGCGGAACAATAGAAGGCCCGCCTATGTTAACGGCTGCCGGTTCCGCTCCCCCGGTTAACTCCTGTCTTATTTCGGGATAAACGGTCCGGGCAAATTTTTCTAGCTCTTCGGTAAACACAAGTTTCCCCGGAGACAATCCACCGTCACCGGGCCGGGACGAAAGGTATTTCCTGAATCCTTCGCCGGAAAAATCAACAGGCTTATAAAGATAATCGACAAGGGCACAGCCGGTTCCGGAAATCCTAAGTTTATGATTGCTGCCCATGGTCAGAGAAATTTTCCGTAATCCGATACCAGCAGGTGAACAGGCCCCTCATCCTCGACGATAGTGGGGAACCTGCCTACGGCTTCGTGGAAATAATTATCCGAGGCATCATCATTGACGGCGCTGACTTCGCCGACCAGGACCGTCCCTTTTCCCGGCTCACCGTAAAACCTGTGATACATGCCCTGTTCCAGGCAGATCGATTCTCCGGGTGTAAGTATCACTTCTGACCCCGGCTCAATAACCCGGCTGATCCCGTCTGTTTTGACATTTACCGGACGGGAGGTATCAGGCTGGCCGTTTTGGTCAGCATTGTATAATTCTATCACCAGGTTGCCGCCGCCCCGGTTTATGATATCCTCCATCTTCGACCGGTGATAATGCAGGGGGGTTTCCTGGTTCTCTTCCACGATCATGATCTTTTCGGCATAAGTCTTTTTATCCACGTTATGCTTCCCGTTGCGTATCGTAAAAAGGAACAAACCCCGCGAGTAAAAATTGCCCGAACCAAAGTCGGTAATATCCCATCCCAGCATATTTTCAATTATCTCCGAAGCCCTGTCCGTGTTGGTCTTCCATTGATCAATGCCCCAAAAGGCCCAGGGTGGCAGGTAAAATTGCTTTTCCGCAAGGAAATTTTTGGCACTGCCGATTATCCTGTTGATCTCTGAACGGTTCATGATTATGGGGTTAGGTGACAGACGCAAGATTGAGCTGCGGGTGGAATCCGCATAAGAAAACAGAAATAAAAATAGGCAAAAAAAATGAAATCCGTTAATGGCTTAAACAATCGGGCGGACCTTAGCGGTTCTGTTAGTTCAAGTCATGTTTTCCTTGCCGCATGCTGCTAAAAGTATTAAATTATTAGTAACTTGGTTTACTATGCCAAACGGCATAAAAAATCCAGGCAAAATATTTTATACTTCTGAATAATTTAATATGGAACTTACCCTTAGCATTGTTTATGGTTCGGTCCGCACCGCCCGAAAAGGAATACTGGCAGCCAGATTCCTTGAAAAGAAGCTGAAAGAGAGAAACATAAGAACCCATTTTATTGATCCGATGGAGTACCGGTTGCCGTTACTGGACAAAATGTACAAGGAATATTCACCCGGTACTGCTCCGGATGTAATGGAAAAACTCGCCAGCCTGTTCAAAGAATCTGACGGTTTCCTGATTGTTACCGGCGAGTATAATAACAGTATACCCCCGGCTCTGAAAAATCTTCTGGACCATTTTCAGACCGAGTACTTTTTCAAGCCTTCGGCGATAGCTTCCTATTCTGCCGGTTCATTCGGAGGGGCAAGATCTTCGGTGCATCTGAGAATAATCCTGGGCGAGCTCGGGATGCCCGCCATCTCGTCAATTTTGCCGTTTCCGGTAATCGGCAGTTATTTTGACAATGACCTTAACCCGAAAAATGAAAAAGGACTTGCCTCAACAAAAAGATTCATTGATGAATTCATATGGTATGCCGAAGCATATAAAAGCCAGAGAAACAAAGGAATTCCTTATTAAGGATTACAGCTGGTCTGTTCCGGCGAATCCAGTCCGTATTAACCTGATTTGGTCGTAAATGAAATTG
>SKQJ01000345.1 GCA_007119075.1 Bacteroidales bacterium
GGGTACCCTGGATCACTTCGGAACTGGCCCCGTTGTCGGAGAGGAAAATGATCAGTGTATTGTCGATAATCCCATTGCGTTCAACTGCTTCGATTATGCGGCCAATGCCAAGATCCATGCTGTACATCTGTGCGGCATAAACCGCCATCCGGTGAGCCTCCCATTCCCTGTGGGGAGCATCTTCCCAGGCAGGAACCTGCTCGTCGCGGGGACTGAGAGGCCAGTTCCCGCTGACCAGTCCCATCGAAACCATTCTCTCATACCGCTGCTCCCGCAGATGATCCCAGCCGGTATCATATTCGCCTTTAAATTTTTCAATATGCTCCGGTAGTGCGTGAAGCGGCCAGTGGGGCGCCACATGGGATACATAAAGGAAAAACGGCCTTTCGCCGCCTGCCTCCTCAATAAACCTTACTGCATGATCATTGATGGCATCCGTATAGTAAAAATCCTCGCCGGGATCTGTGAACTCATTGCCTTTCATCAGGCTTACGGGATCAAAAAAGCTTCCCGCACCGGCAAGGGTGCCGAAAAACCTGTCAAATCCACGCTGTGCCGGCCATGATTCCCGGTGAAGGGTAGGCTCAGGATCACCGTAATCATAATGGGTAACGTGCCATTTGCCGCTCATGAACGTCTGGTAGCCTGCCATCCGGAGCACCTCTGCAATCGTGGCGCAGGATTCGTTCAGCCGCCCCAGGTAACCGGGCCGGCCGGAAGGCCTTACCATGGCTCCCACCCCGGCCTGGTGTGCGTAGAGGCCGGTCAGCAGCGATGCACGGGTGGGACAGCATCTGCCGCCGTTATAAAACTGGGTAAGCCTGATCCCGTTTTCGGCCAGCCCGTCGATATTCGGGGTGGGTATTTCTCCGCCGAAACAGCCGATATCACTGTAGCCCATATCATCGGCCATTATCAGGATTATGTTCGGCCTCGGCGGATCATTCCCTTTATCGGCCGCACATCCGCCTGAAAGGATCGACAAAAGGCCGGCCCCGGCCCAGCAGGTGAAGGCGGCTCCGTGCATGCATGCTTTTATCTTCATTACGTTCTGCTTCAAATTATTCAAAAATCCATTCCAATTGCGTTTTGCACCGGTATCAATTCGCACCCGGCTGATCCGGGCCAGCGATAAACCTTAAGTTGCGATACGCCTCACAGCGGCATGAGATGGTTTATTCCGGCTCGATCATCATTACCCAGTCCCTGTACTCCAGTGTCCCGGGATAGGATGTCGGGGAGCTTATATATCTTGTCTTTCCCGTGCTGCTGACAGATGAAATATGCTTTTCGCCGTTGGAAGGGTTAAGCCAGGTTACCCGGAATGATTCTGTCTCCGGGAAATCCCTGAAATCGATCCTTGCTCCGCCCCCGTATCTCAGGTAGGCAAGGATCTTCTCGCCGCGAATGCTTGCGCATAAAGGCCCGGGGTAATCCAGCATCAGCCCGGGAGAGGGTTCGAACCTCCACCATTCAAGCTCATGCAGGAATTTTGACATCACCCCCATGGACACGGCACCGGGGTAATCCATCGTATTGACCCCAAAGTCGGGGTCCATGGGCCAGGCATCCGGTCCCATCGGAGATTCCGGCACATGTGCCTTCCATACATGCCCCCCGGCATAGGAATGGCCGGCGGCGCCGGAAAGGAATGCCGACCAGGCCCCGAACCGTATGTCCATGCCTGTGGGATTTCCCTCGACAAATTCATACCATGGCTCGGTCACCACTACCGGTTTGGGCGGATTCCGCCGGTAGCTGTCCCTTACTATATATGGTGTCAGTTCATTCCTGTATTTGCCATGGCCGGTCTGGCTTTGGTTGTAATCCAGCCAGGCTGCGTCATGAAGCACTTCGGCAGTCGACCACTGCGGGGCGCCGGCCCCGCCCTCCCATCCGGGAGGGGTAGGATGGGTGCTCACAATCCGTTCATAGGGATCCTCCTCCTTTATCATCCTTCCAAGATCAACCCAGAATGAGAAGGGATAGCCGCCGTAATTATACATATTGTATTCGCCGGCAAGCACCCACACTACATTGCTGGCCCCATAGCGGTGAATAAGATACCGCCACCAGCGCCTGACAAGTTCAGCGCTTATCTGCCTGTCCATGTTTTCCCTTGCCCACCAGCCGTGAATCCATACCGTTATGCCCCTGCTGTTGGCATAGGATACGATCGAATCGATCTTTTTTATATGTTCGGTATCGATAGAGGCAAAATTATCTTCATGAATGGTTGCCTTAGCACCCCAGCCGTTTCCGGGAACAAACAGTTGTCCGATGGTAAATCCCTTCTCTGCACGGTCATCGGCAAGCTCCATGAACCTGAAAAAAGGGATATCGATCTTTGCCCAGTTCCACCAGGTATCGCCGATCCATAAAAAGGGTTGCCCGTCGGCATATTCAAAATACCGGCCCGCCCGCGGGGCTTCCCGGCTTACCCTCAAAAGCCCCCTCCTTACCGGGTTCTCCCTGATCTCATCACCTGTCCACCCGCTTACTTCCAGTCTCCCGGCCACATCATCGAGTCCGCGATATCCGGAAAAGCTTCTGTATTCCCAGGTTCCTTCAAGCGGGGCCGCAAACCTCACCTTCCAGTCTTTGCCGCCATACCAGAATCCCGTGATTGTTATTTCCTGCCCCGCTGCGGGACCGGATATTCCCCTGAAAACCATGGTAAGAGGGTCGCTGCTTCCATCTACTGGCACCAGTCCATAGGGATTTTCAATAAATTCATCGGAAGCCAGGGAAATTTCAAAAACTTCCCAGACTTTGGTTTCATGGCTGTTAGCCGTCGCCGATAAATAAACTGATCCTGAACAGAGGAGAATTAGGACAAATTTTTTCATGTGCTGGGTTTAAGGTCCGGTTGACGAGTGATTCAAAGGAATCAAAAAACAATATTAACGATTCCCCTGATTTTACCAAAAAAAACTTTCCCGTACCCTCCCGGCGAAATGTTTCCGGACGACTGGCTGCATCCTGATGAGGATACTCTGCCCGGTCGGCAATTATCAGCAATGAGGCGGATATATCAGCGGTAAACCAGATCGGACCGGCGAGACCAGCTATTGCGCACTGTAAGGGAACAGGAATTCCAGGCAATTCAGCTTGTCTTCCCGAGAAAATCCTCCCAATCTTTAAACTGTTCTTCCCTCATCACTTTGGGGACCTTGGTCTGGCCTCCCTTTTTCCTGGTGGCCTCGGCCCAGTCATAAAATATCTGTGCCGGAACCACATTAACCTGCACGCTTTTCAGGGCCTTGGTGCGAGCCACCTTGTAATTCTTGTTGTGTTCTTTCAGAATGGAATCGAGCTGGCCGGCAAGCTTCTCCTCATCGACACGTGATGCTTCCTTGCAGCCCAGATACCAGCAGTGGCTGTAATCTTCCCCGTTCCTGACAGCGCTGACAGTGAATTCGAGGATATCCAGGCCATTTTTTGATTCAAGCTCTTCCATAGCCCTGATCATCTGAAATTCTGACAGCTGTGATCCCACTACATTCATAAAGGATTTGGTTCTCCCGGTTATTTTGATCTCTGCTTTTTCCCTGTCGGTAAACTTTACCGTGTCGCCGATCATATATCGCCAGGCTCCGGCTACCGTGCTGATAATAACTATGTAGTCCTTTTCCTCCTCTACCTGGTCGAGCGTGATGGCTTTGGCATTTTCCCGCAGGGTTCCGTCATCCCTGATGTTATCTGGCTCCAGTGGAACAAACTCAAAAAATATCCCGTTATTGGTCAGAAGAGCCATGGCATCGGTTTTGCTTCTTACCTGCGTTGCAAGATACCCTTCTGATGCCAGGTAGGTATCTACAATTATCACGGGCCTGGCAAAAATCCTGTCAAAGCTTTTACGGTACGGGTCATAGCTTACTCCGCCCGAAGTGTAAACCTGAAGGTTGGGCCAGATATCATGGATATTGTCGGCTTTATTATGTTCAATGACTTTTTTGAGCATAAGCTCAATCCATGAGGGGATGCCAGACAGGCCTCCGATATCCCACTGGGGCGCCTTTATTGCTATCTGCTCAACCCTCTCGTCCCAGTCATCGATAGCCGATATCTCCGGCCCGGGCCGGTAAAACCCCTTGAACCAGAAAGGCAGGTTATAGGCCGAGATACCGCTGATCTCCCCTTCCAGGTGGCCTTTTACCTCCTTTAGATTTGTGCTGCTGCCAAGCATCAGCACCTCTTTCTGGAAAAATGAAGAGGGAAGGTCAAATTCAGCCAGGCTCAATACCTGTCTTATTCCTGCGTTCCTGATCGAGGTAAGCATTTCATCCGTTACCGGGATATTCTTTGTATTGCTGGTGGTGCCGCTGCTGAGGGCGAAATAACCGGGTTTGCCGGGCCATGTAATATTTTCTTTCCCCTCATATACATCCTTCCACCACTCACTGTAAATCCTGTCATAATCATAATAGGGAACACGGGAGGCGAAAGCCTCATGAAGGTCGATCTTTGCCATTATTCCCCTGAAATCATGCGCCCGGCCAAATGCAGTATCCTGGGCTTTCTGCAACAGATCTGTCAGAACATCCCTCTGAGCCGTGACCGGATCAGGATTGGATATTACATTGTTTGAAAGCTCTATTGCTCTTTTTATCAATTCACCAATAATCGCCATATTTTTAATGATTTTCGAGGTCCACTTCTTAAAAAATACCCGCCTTCCTGTAAAGTTCACAAAAATTCATAAAATAATCACTATATAAAA
>SKQJ01000121.1 GCA_007119075.1 Bacteroidales bacterium
AGGGATTACAAGGGAATATGCGAAAGGGCCGGTATGATCATGCTTGATCACCAGGCGCGCTATGGAAATGAAACCGGGTTCCATCAAAACGGAGAAGTTGGAAAACTCATTCATGGGATGCTCGGCTGGGACAAAATCATTCCTGAAAGCATGGCCATGTATCAGCAGGGGACACCCAATTTCCGGCTGACAAGCAAGCCCGAACCGGAAGCCCGCATGTGGGTGTTAAGCGGTTTCGCGGGAGGGATTCAGCCCTGGTGGCATCATGTTGCCGCCTACCATGAGGACCGGAGGATGTACCGGACTGTCGAGCCGCTATATAAATGGCACAGCGCAAATGAAGAATTCCTTATCAACCGCCGGCCCGTGGCTACCGTTGGCGTGGTATGGTCGCAGGAAAATATGGATTTTTACGGCCGGAACAACAGTCACCGGCTGGTTGACGAACCCTGGCGGGGAATGACCCAGGCCCTTCTGCGGGCACGAATACCCTATCTGCCTGTTCATGCCGATCATATCGACAGCCAGGGAGATCAGTTTTCGGTGCTTGTTTTGCCAAACCTGGGCGTGATGACCGATGAGCAGATAAGCAGCATCAGGCATTTTGCTTCTGGGGGCGGCGGACTCGTGGCGACGGGACAGAGCAGCCTTTTCAACCAGTGGGGTGAACCAAGGCCGGATTATGGACTGAGTGACCTGTTCGGTGCCCATGCGGGTGAAAAGTTTCGCGATCATAATCATGCCACCGGCCATTACACCGGGGAGACCCTCCACACATACCTCCGGATCACACCCGAGCTGCGCTCCCTTGTTGATGGTCCGCGATCAGGAAGGGAGCCGCACGTGACGGCCAGCCGTCATCCTGTATTCAAAGGGTTTAATGAAACTGATATACTCCCTTTCGGTGGAAACCTGGTGCCCGCCTCTGTTGATGCCGGTGCAGAAGCATTGCTCACCTTTGTGCCCGATTTCCCGAGGTTCCCTCCCGAAATGGTGTGGATGCGCGAGCCGGTGACAAACATTCCCGGACTGGTATTAAATACCTCACCCGGAGGAGGACGCATTGCCTTTTTGCCAGCAGACATTGACCGGCAGTTTGCCCGCCATAACTTGCCGGATCACAGCAACCTTCTGGCAAACCTTGTCCGCTGGGCATGCAGGGACAACATTCCCCTTGAAATAGAAGGCGGAGGACTTATCGATTGTAATTTATACCACCAGCCCGGGCGAATGATCCTGCACCTGGTAAACCTGAATCATGAAGGAGCATGGAGGCAGCCATTACATGAGCTGAGCCCCGTCGGACCGCTTACCGTAAGGCTGACGGTTCCCGGCGATGTTTCCGGCGAAAGCCTGCGCTTGCTCGTATCCGGTCAGAAAATACCGGCTAAAAAGGTAAACGGCCGAATCATATTTGAAATAAAGATAATTCATGATCATGAAGTGATCGTTGTAGCCTGATATTACGCATAGGATTGGTTTCTATCGGAAACGGGAAAGTCAGGTTTAATGATTTCAAATACGAAGCACTGGAGTAAAGCACCATTCCGGTAATACCTGCCTATTCATTCTGAATGTGCAGGGAATTGAGAGCGGTGATTTTGAATTTTTTACAATTCTGTTTGTAATATCTTTGAAAGTGTTATTATACTGAAATTTTCCTTTTCGGGAAGATGAAAATGGTATATCAAAATTAATTGCTTCACTTTCCCTTATTTTTTACTAAATTGTAAAATATTTAAATGATCAAATAGTTTTTAGAATAGGTGATCGCTTGTGAGTCCAACAGTATTCAGGTATAAAAATTATCGCTTTTTTTTCTTTTCCCGTGAAGAAACCAGAATACATATTCATGTTATCAGTCCGGCCGGTGAAGCAAAATTTTGGGTAGACCCCGAAATAGAAATAGCAAAAAGCGTTGGATTTGGTGATCATGAACTTAATGATCTGGCTGAAATTATTAAAGCCAAGAAAGATGAAATCAAAAAAAGCTGGAGAACCCATTTTGGATGTTGAGGTGACCAATATTTCACAACATGGATTTTGGATTATGGTAGATGAAAGGGAGTATTTCCTGCCTTTCAAATCATTCCCATGGTTCAAAGACGCACGTATTACTGATATTTCAGCTGTAGAAAGACTTTCAGAAAGACATCTTTTCTGGAAAAATCTTGATGTTGATTTAACTCTTGACATGATTGAATCTCCTGACGATTATCCCTTGATTTCGCGATAAAAGTTTATCATTTTACCAGAAAACTTTATACACAGTCATTCATATCTCAGTGCGTCCACCGGGTTTCTCCTCGCCGCCCGCCAGGTCTGCCAGCTTGCTGTGAGCAGCGCTATTGCCAGAACCGGCGCCCCTGCAAGTGCAAATATCCACCAGCTCATACCGGTGCGGTAAGTGAAGTTCTGCAGCCAGCTATCCATTACATACCAGGCAAGGGGAATGGCTGCAAGAAAAGAGATCCCAACCAGTTTCAGCAAATCAGTGTTGAGCATTATCAGGATATCGGACGGTCCCGCTCCGTTGACCTTCCTTATGCCAATCTCCCGCCTTCTCTTATCAAGCCGGAAAAGCACCAGACCATATAACCCCATCGAGGCGATCCCGATGGAGAGGATGGTGAGCCACAGGTAAAATTTACCAAAACGGCTCTCCGATTCATACTGCCGGTTGAAGTACTCCCGGGCGAAAACAAATCCCGCTTCGTCATTTGGATAGTGGCTGTGCCAGACCTCGCTCAGCTTATTCATGGTCTTGCTGTCAGTTCCTGCTGTCCGTACTACAATATAGCCAAATTCCGGGGGATAATGATTGCTCCATACCATCGGGTATATCGGTTTCTGCAGCCCTTCATTATGAAAGTCTTCTATGACACCTATGATCTCAAGGATGACATCGCCGGTTGCCCTCATGTAAACATGGCTCCCGACTGCCTGTTCAGGATTATCGAATCCCAGTTCCCGCCTGCTTGTTTCGTTAATAAGGATTTTGTTCCTGTTCGCCCGGCTATCATCGCTGAAATCAGTTCCTGCGAGAAGGTTCATCCGGTAGGTTTCTATAAATCCATTATCGGCATTGTTCTCAAAAAACCGGACGTCAGGGATAACCCCCAGGGAAGGATTATGTATTTCACGAAAACCATACTGGGGTTCCTGGCCGGGCACAAACTGCTTAAAGGTTGCTGACACAAAACCGTGCATATCCAGTATTTCATTCCTGAAACTCTCATACTTTTGCCTTTTGAGCGGATCTGCATTAAGTGACGCCGGCCCCGTACAGATCACCACATCATCCAATATGATCCCCAGATCGGTATTCTTCATTCCGGTAATTTGCCGGTACACTGTAAAGGTGGATATCAAAAAAACTATTGCCAGGGTAATCTGCAACATTACAAGCCAGTTCCTGAACCCCGACCTCCTGCCAGGCTCGGGGTGTGACAGAAGTTTTATGCCTGAGAGTTCAAAGCCCTGGTAAGAGCCGGAAAAAACCACACCGGCAAGTATGGTAGCTGCAAGGATACCAAAAACGTAACCCGTGGGAATTTCTGCAAGCAAAACAGGTATATTGAACACGCCCGTGAAGCCTCCAAGTAACAAATAATAGAGTATCATTGCCGTAAATGCCGAAAGTAAATTTATTAAAAGACTTTCGGCAAGCGACTGATGCCAGAGATGCATATTAGTAGCACCTATCAGCTTGCGCATCCGGATCTGGTCCGACCTGGCATGGGCATGGGCACTTGCCAGGCTGACATAATTTATCCAGGCAATGACCAGGGTAATTACAGCCACAAGTATCAGGTTAACAAGGGAGGCAAAATTCGTGACTGCTCCCATTTCCCCCTCTATTCCTTTGATGAAGTGAAGGTTACCCAGGGATTGTAATGAAAACCGGGCCTCCCTGTCATCCTCACCCAGGAATCCCATGTATCTCTCAACAAAGACGTTCAGATTATTCTCCACTTCTTCCGCCCTGATGCCATCCCTGACCCGGACATAATTCCACCAGCCGTTCCACCGCCAATCGCCTGTCTCACTTATTGCTTCCATCTCAACCCAGGTCCTGATCGAAGCAAAATAACGTGCTGTAAGATGCGTATTTGAAGGAAGATCCCTGAAGACTCCCGTTATCTCTATAGGCATTCCCTGGTTGACCCCTATAATTCTTCCTGTAGGGTTTTCATCGCCAAACAGGGCCTTTGCGCTTGTCTCAGAAATGATACCGGTGCGGGGCCTTGAATAATCGGCTTCTCCTGCAATCATATCGAGCGGGAAAACTTTTTCAAAACCATCATCAACCCATAAAAAGTCCTGGCTTGCAATATTGACCTCTTCATAATTAACCAGGCACTTCTCAAAGTAGGCTATGCCATTGGCTTCCACCTCCGGCATCTCGTGCCGGATTGCAAAATAAAGGGCCCTGGGGGTCCTGGCCCCGTTGTATATAACATTGCCGTCCCGGTGTATTGACAGGTTTACCCTGTAAATATTACCGGGTTTTTCAAAAAAGGTATCGAAGGTAAACTCGTAAACCAGGTAATGTGAAATAAGCAGGAATGAGGTCAGTCCCAGGGTAAGCCCGAGGAAGTTTATAATGCTTATGTGTTTATACCTGAGAAGACTTCGAAAGGCTGAGAGAAAAATTACCCTGATCATGTCCGGCCCGATTTGAGGGCAATATATAAAAAATTGACTTCTTAATGTGCAGG
>SKQJ01000260.1 GCA_007119075.1 Bacteroidales bacterium
TAAGGCGCAAGCCGGCAACGGGAAAAAAATTACACAGAATTGAGCCATTTTTCCACATTGCCGGCGAAACGGCAAATCAATATCCTGACCGCTAAAAACCCGGCGGCAGCTTTAATCAGTTATGGCATCTATGAGCTCATCCTTTGTCATCCGCGACCTCCCCTTGATCTTTTTCTCCCGGGCAATCTGGTATATTGAGCTTCTGCTTTTGTTCTCAAATTCCCTTTTGCCGGCTCCGGAACCCTTGCTCCGTATATGATCCTTCAGCTTTGATTCGGTTATTGAATGGCTTGATTTTATAAGCTTCGCCTGTTTGTCCCTTTTGGAAGGCAGATCTTTCGGCAACAGCCATTCGTCAAACCGGCCGGAGCTGCTTTCAAGAAGAAGGTGTGGCATATCCTTGAAATCGGGGTCGCCCTTGAAGTCGACCAGGTAATACTTTCCTTTCTGCAAGGTCTTTTTCTTCCGGTGATCGCTGTCGCTCTTTATTATGATATCGCCGCGCTGGCCTTCAGCAATGGCATACCATAACGATTCGTCGAGCGATAGTATGGTATTGTCGTTTGTTGTCAGAAACAACTCATAATGCCCTTCTCGCTTAACTTTATTTTGCATGTGAGTGAATTATATAATGGGTTAGCAATTTGTTTAACAATACATTATATTCTTAAAGCAAATTTTGTTCCATCCTGAAGCACCGGGCATGTTCCCGGTCCGGATAAAACAGCCGTCATCTCCCGTTTAAAAAGTGGAATGCAACTTGCAGTTGATAACAATAGGCTTTTCTCAGGAGAAAAACCATACTGATGCAAATCCAAAAATCATCATGGAAAAACACCTGCTAATAGATAATGTCAAAATTCCGATGCTTGGGCTAGGCACCTGGCCCATGAGCGGAAAGGAGTGTTCCGACACTGTCGCGGCCGCGATCAATATGGGTTACCGCCATCTGGATACGGCACAGAACTATCATAATGAAACAGAGGTGGGCGAAGGTATCAGAAAAAGCAATACCGCAAGAGATGAGCTTTTCATCGTCACCAAAGTAAGCACCAGGAACCTCGAGCCTGGATTGCTGGCCAGGGCCGCTGAAGAAAGTCTTGGAAAGCTGAAAATAGATTATATCGACCTTTTGCTGATACACTGGCCGACAGCCGACATGATACTGGAAGAAACCCTTGATGCCATGTTCAGGCTCAGGGAACAGGGAAAGATCAGGCACGCGGGAGTGAGCAACTTCAGCCCGGCCCTATTCAGGGAAGCCCTGGACCAGGGCCCGGTTATTTGTAACCAGGTCGAATTTTCTCCTTACAAAAAACAGGAGGACAACCTGGCCGTCGCCAGGGAATTCAATGTGATGATAACCGCTTATACCCCGCTGGCCAACGGGAAAGTCAGCCGTGACATCCGTCTGAAAGAAATTGGAAAGTCATATGAAAAAAGTGCCGCCCAGGTCACATTGAGATGGCTGCTGCAGCTGGGCAATGTTTCAGTTATCCCAAAAGCCTCATCAATACAGCATTTAAAGGAGAACCTGGAAATATTTGATTTTGAGCTGAGCCGGGAGGACATAAAAAAAATCTCAGAAATCCGGTATTGAATAACCCGTGGGTTCTGTTTCGCCCTCCATCTTTGAATAACCCTTGTTATCGGTTGCCGCATGCGCCGGTCATGCTTTGGCTGCATGTTCCGGCTTCACGCTCCCCTTCGACCCTGCATGGCTCCGGCAGGCAGTCATTTTCCTCTTATGGGGATCCGGTGCCTGTGCCTGGCAATCAGATCATAAAAAAAATCCCTTGCCTTCCGGGGAATTATGATAAAAACGTACAACGCCGGAAAAAGCCCCCTCATTTTCCTTGTAACCCTCAATGCAGCATCCGATCTCAGGTATGCCCGTCCTTTTTCGATATACACGAGCGATTCACGGTAGTCTTCCGGCAAACCGTGCTGCCGGAGGTATTTTTTGCCCTCAGCCGAGAACAGAGACCGGAAAAGGATCTTTTCCTTCTTTTTCTGATGCTCCCTGATAAATCTCACTGACCTGTTGCAGATGGCACATTCGCTGTCGGCAAGCAAAACTGGCACTTCTTTTCTCATCGCAATCAAATATCATTAATTCTCAATCAAAATCATACTGCCGGTATACCGGAATTAACCGGATAAAAATCCATAATAACGGAATAAATGATTATTCGGGATCAGGCTTTTGTGAGCACCAAAATAGCAAAAAATTACGAGCTTTCAAGATCCGGCCCGGAATGCCGGCAAAACACGGCGCTTACATTTTCCCGGAAAGGGTGGCCGGATATCCGGCTATCATGGCCCGATCATGATACCGGCGAAATAATGCAATACTACTTCCCGGAAAGGGTGGCCGGATATCCGGCTATCATTGTCCGATCAGGATACCGGCGAAATAATGCAATACTACTTCCCGGAAAGGGCGCTCTGCGCGGCCAGATATCCGGTGGAAAAGGCGATCTGCAGGTTAAACCCGCCGGTGTTGGCATCAAGATCGATCACCTCGCCCGCAAAATACAGGTTTTTTAAAAGCTTTGATTCCATTGTCTTCGAAAATATCTCCGACACCGGCACCCCGCCGGCGGTGATAATGGCCTCCCTGAACCCGGCATGGCCCTTTACCCTGAACCTGAAATCCTTCATCAGCAAAAGAATTTTTCTCCTCTCCCCCGCTGTCACCTGGCCGCAGGGCTTTCCGGCATCAATCCCGGTCAGGTCAGTGAAAACGGGTATGAGCTTGGAGGGAAGCCACAGCCTGAAGATATTCCCTGCCTGCTTTTTGCCATGGTCATTCAGATCGCGGAGCAGCCGGGCATCAAGTTTTTTTTCGTCGAGCGCCGGCTTCAGATCGATGCCAATTTCAACGCTCCCGCCGGCATCAAGCGCCTGCACCACCTGCCTGCTGAGGGTGAGGATGACGGGACCGCTGAGCCCGTAATGGGCAAACATGAGCTCACCGAATTCCACCGGCCCCTTTTTTCCGTTTATCCAGGCCGTCGCGTTTATATTTTTTAGGCCCAGTCCCTGAAGCCTTGCAGCTGTATCGCCGTGGGTGACAAAAGGGACAAGTGCCGGCCTTGGCGTGGAGATGGTATGGCCCGCCTGCCCTGCCAGCAGGTATCCGTCGCCGGTCGACCCGGTTGCAGGGTAGGACTTCCCTCCCGTGCAGATAATGACGCTCCGGGAATAATAATTTTTATCGCCGCGGTCCGATTCCGCCCTCACCCCGGTCACACTGTCATTTTCTATAATTAAACCGCTGACCCTGGTTTGCGTGATAAGATCTATGTTTTTACTGCCCATCCAGCCGGTAAGCGCCAGGTGCACGTCCTGCGCCCTGTTCGACGCCGGGAATACCCGGTTTCCCCTTTCGGTGACGGTATCCACGCCCCTTTCGTTCAGTATCTTTATGATATCTCGGGTAAAAAAGGCATTAAAGGCATGCTTCAAAAAGCGTCCGTTGGGGAAAGTGTTCTTGTAGTAAACGGATTCCGGGGCATCGTGGGTGATGTTGCACCTGCCTTTTCCGGTAATAAGGAGCTTCCGGCCGGGCTGTCTCATTCTCTCCACCAGCAAAACCTTCCCGCCTCCGCGGGATGCCCTGCCGGCGGCTATCAGTCCGGCAGCTCCCGCGCCGACGATGATCACATCATAAACCGGTGCATCCTTCAACATTGTCAATATCCGAAGCTCCGGCCCTCCGCCCTTTCGACCACAAGCCTGAAGGCTTGCACATTGTTGACGGCCGGGGCATTGTATCTGAAGTCTCCCCTGCCTGTATATTTCTCCATGATTATATTCAGGGCCCTGATCTTTTCATCGTAGTCCCCTACCATTTCGATACGGCCGTGCAGCAGCACCGAACGGTATTTCATGAAATAGCTGCAGGCAACGTGCTCGTGCCTTCCCCGCAGCTCGTGGTCTGTGCTGAAAGCAGCGCAGGCCCGGCTGTTTGTCTTGAAAACATCGAATTTCTTTCCCCCGGGACCCGCATGGAGGTAGAGATTGCCTTCATGATAGCCGAAATTAAAGGGCAATACGTATGGGATCCCTTCGCCTTCCACCATCGCCAGGTAACAGGCATCGCATTTATCAATTATGTCTTTGATCTCTTTTGGTGTCAGATTTGTCCTGGCCTGCATAACAATAAAATTATCAGCTGTGCTTACCTGTCTTGCGCCTTTTCCTTCCCTGGTGGATTGCAACGGGTTCCGGCTGCGCTTTTGTCTCCGCGGGTCCGGGCTCTTCCAGCTTGATTTTGACCTCCCGCCATATAATGGCGCCCGACAGGAAGATCATAATCAGGGAACTGAAAAGCGATATCCATTCGCCCACCACATAGCCCCTGGGATTGAACCTGAACTCTATTTCATGGTTGCCGGGAGGCAAAACCATTGCCCGCAAAATGTAATTGACCCTGAAATGATCGGCAGGCTCGCCATTGATATATGCATGCCATCCGGCATCATAATAGACTTCTGAAAAAACCGCGATCCTTTCGGTTTCGGCTCCGGCGCGGTATACGAGGTGGTTGGGACTGTAGCTGGTCAGCTCGATAAATTCACCGGTCTGTTCAGAGGGCGATTCGTTTGCATCGCCGTTATCATTCGCATTGCCTGTGTTTTCTCCGTCGGCGCCGTTTTCGCCGCCTGACCCGGTTTCAAGGCCGGAGGCATCTGAGAGCCTTA
>SKQJ01000383.1 GCA_007119075.1 Bacteroidales bacterium
AAATCTGGATTTCAGGAAATTCAATTCTTCAGACTTTACCGGGAAGCTCAGCTATAAGCCGTATATGCTGACTATAAATACGGTCGACTTTAACTCGATGGAAGGCAGTGTCAATGGCAACGGCGTTATTGTCCAGAGGGTCAATGGCGATTTCATTGTTCAGTCCCGGCTTCAGCTGCAAAACGTTGACATGCAGAATATGTTTTTGACTTTCAATAATTTCGGACAGTCATTCATTCACGGGGAAAACCTTAAAGGCCGGTTGTCCGGCAACCTCAGTTTTATTTCGGAATGGGACCGTGATCTGAAATTGAAAAGCGAGCAGATTGTGGCCGACAGCAAGGTCGAAATCAGAAGCGGGGAGCTGATCGATTTTGAGCCCATGCTTGGCCTGGCCAGGTATATTGATGTTGACGAGCTGAGGCACATCCGGTTTTCCACCCTTCATAACGAGATTTTCATCCGGAACAAGCTTGTAACGATTCCCCAGATGGATATTAATTCTTCGGCCATAAACATCACCGGGTCGGGCACTCATCACTTTGACGGCCATTTTGATTACCGCCTGCGGCTGAATCTTTCGGATGTGCTCTACGGACGATCTACAAGGTCAAGACCTGAAAATACCAAATATGGCATTGTGGAAGACGACGGCCTGGGACGAACAAGCCTGTATCTTCTGGTTTCCGGAACATCCGAAGATTATAGCGTATCATATGATCACAGGGCTGTCAGGGAAGTTATCAGGAATAATATCGCAAATGAGCGAAATGTTCTCCGACAGCTGTTTCATGATGAATTTGGCTGGTTCCGGTCCGACTCGACCCTGAAAGAAAATCCGGATGCCGGTACTTCCACCGGCCGGTTCCGGATAACCTGGGAAGAGGAAGACGAGAAAAGCGCCCCTCCGGCGGGGGCGACCGTTCCTGCCGGCAGAAGCAGCGAGCCTGCCGTAACCAGTCCGCCGGCCGGAAGCAGCAACGAACCTGCCGAAAGGAAATTTGAAATAATCTGGGAAGAAGGGGAAAATCCCCGCTAAAATTATGATATATTGTAAGGACCTAATAAACCGGTTACTTTGAGCATATATAAAACAAAGCAGAAATGGAAGCTGGTGCTTTTGGTACTGGCAGTCATGATCGGGCTTTCTTCCATACTTATTACCGACTGGCTGGTTGAAAAGCTTTCGGTCGAAGAGAGGAAAAAAATGGAGATATGGGCAGAGGCCAACCGTGAGATCGGAAATATGGAATCTGAAATTGAGGATTTCTCTTTTTTTCTCAGGGTAATACAGGATAATGAAACTGTCCCGGTCATAGTGGTTGATGAAAGCGACAAAATTCTCCTTCACCATAACCTCAACCCTACCCGTACGGGAAACCCCGAGTATCTTGAGCGCCGTCTTGCCACCATGAAAAAGCAGAACTCTCCCATCGAGATCGAGATACTGGAAGACGTAAGCCAGTTCATTTATTTCGGGGATTCAAGCATACTCGTCTGGCTGGGCTGGTACCCTTACATCCAGCTTGCAGTGATAATTCTTTTCCTGGTCGCGGCCTACTATGCCTTCAGCATTTCCAGAAAAGCCGAACAAAACCAGGTCTGGCTCGGTATGTCGAAGGAAACCGCTCACCAGCTTGCTACTCCTACCTCTTCCCTGATGGCCTGGCTTGAAATAATGAAGGAAAAAAGTCAGGACGATGTCATGATCAACGAACTGGAAAAGGATATCAGGCGGCTTGAGAAAATCACCTCGCGCTTCTCAAGGATAGGGTCAAAACCGCGTCTCAAAAATGAAAATATAAATTCAGTCATCGATAATGCACTTGAATACATTCGTCTCCGTGCACCGAAAAAAGTTATATTCGAAAAACGATATCCGGCAGACAACCCGGTGGTCGTTCCCCTGAATGCCCCTTTGTTTGACTGGGTGATCGAGAATGTGTGCAAGAATGCGCTTGATGCAATGGAAGGCAATGGGAAAATTTCGGTTTCCATAGAGGAACTGGAGCGGACTGTTAACGTCGATATCGAAGATACAGGAAGGGGGATTCCCCGGCACCTTGTCAAGACCATATTCAAACCCGGCTACACGACACGGCGAAATGGCTGGGGGCTCGGTTTGTCTCTTTCAAAGCGCATAATAGAGCAATATCACCATGGCAAGATTTTCGTTCTTCATTCGGTTCCCGGCCAGGGCACCACAATAAGGATAGTTCTGAACAAGGAGAGGCCCAATTGATCTGCTTAAGCACGGACCATGAGAGATCATTACCATAAGGCTATATCGCAGCGGCCTCTGCACTGACCCGGATAAACACCATGGCAAAAATATCCTGATGAGCGGTAGAATGCTCGATTATTTTCGGGACCTTAATGGCTTTGTAAAAGATTTGGTTATAAAAAGAGATGGCTGGCATAAAAATTCCATATAAAAGAGAAAGTATCCGGATCATGGCGCCTGCCGGCTCATTCGAATCACTGAGCGCCGCCCTTCAGTCCGGGGCCGACGCAGTATATTTCGGCACCGGCCGGCTAAACATGCGCTCGCGTTCCTCCGGCAATTTTTCTATCGGCGATCTGGGACAGATAGTGTCCATGTGCGAAAAGAAGGGCGTTAAGAGCTGCTTAGCCTTAAACAGCGTGCTGTATGATGAGGATATCGCCCAAATGGAAGAAGTCATCGCAGAGGCGAAGAAACAGGGTGTTTCCGCTCTTATTGTCAGCGATATCGCAGCGGTAGAAACCGCACGCAGGGCAGAAATGGAAGTACATATGTCGACCCAGTTGAATATAAGCAATATAGGGGCGGTAAAATTCTATTCCAAGTTTGCCGATGTGATGGTCCTTGCACGTGAGCTCAGCCTTGACCAGGTCAGAGATATTGCAGTAGCCATTGAAAAGGAAAATATTACAGGCCCCTCCGGCCGCAGGGTGAGACTTGAGGTATTTGTTCACGGGGCGCTGTGCATGGCAATTTCCGGAAAATGCTATCTCAGCCTGCACGAAGCCGGATTTTCCGCAAACCGCGGCTCCTGTCTGCAGATCTGCAGGAGAAAATATACCGTAAGGGAAAAGGAGAGCGGACGTGAGCTGGATATTGACAATGAATATATCATGTCGCCAAAGGATCTTTGCACCATTCATTTTCTTAATAAAATCCTGGATGCCGGGGCAACCATACTCAAAATCGAAGGGCGTGCCCGCTCTCCCGAATATGTAAAGACCGTCACCGAATGCTACTCGGAAGCCGTAGATGCCATTACAGGCGGAAACTATACGGCTTCCCGCATAACAGAATGGAATGAAAGGCTTGCAACGGTATTCAACAGGGGGTTCTGGGACGGCTACTATCTTGGCCAGCGGCTGGGAGAATGGAGTCACACCTATGGTTCCAGGGCTACCAGGAAAAAGACATATGCCGGCAGGGCAACAAACTATTATGCCCGGATAGGAGTTGCGGAATTCCTCATTGAAAACGGTTCGCTTCGCGAGGGAGACGAGGTATTGATTATCGGGCCGACAACCGGTGTCATCCAGACGCGGATAGAAGAGATCAGGGATGATCATGGCCGCACCAGCAAGGTTGGACGTGGCGATCACTGCGCCTTCAGGGTTGACAGTGAGGTACGCAGGTCCGATAAGCTCTACCGTCTGGAGCGCGTCGATCCGGAGCCTGCCTGAGCCTTCAGACGTTACTGGCTATATGCCCCTTCCCCCGCATCGCTGGTTAGCTGCGGACCTTATCAGCACAACTGGTCCTGGTGGATTGGCTTTCAGTCAGCATTCCAGGTGATCCGGATGCTCCAGCTCGTAAAGGTATTTTTCCCTTATAAAATCAAGCTGTTCCGCAGCCAGATCCCTTCCAAAAATTCTTACAATGTCGTGCAGCTCATCAAGATAAATGACTCCGAGGGCTGCATCGAAAGAGTAATTGACATTGCTCCTTATATAATATGTGATCTTTTTGAAAAACTCCCAGTCCGGCTTGCAGGGTATCTCGAAATAATATACCAGCGGATTGTGGATATTGACGAAGATGTGGTCGGCTATTTTCTTGAATGAAAATACCCTTTGTATCCTGATCAGGGCCTGTCCCTCAACATTCCTTTTTTTGCAGAATTCAATGCCTTCGGCCTCGAAAGCCTTTTGTATGCGGTCAATACATTCGAAACAATCCAGGTTTTTTATCCGGATGAAATGATATTTCCTTGAATCGATCTCTGCCTGCCCGTAACTGGCCTCAAACTTGTCGCGCAAAACGGTTTTGATCTTCCGGGCTTTCCTGAGGATTTCCTCCCCTTCATGCCTGGCTCGTGTTACAAGGTAAATGTCATTCGGGATCATGGTTTCCGGAACATTGGTGCCGTGGTATCCCGGATAGGGATGGGAACTTTCAAGGACAAGAGTGCCGGGCATTACGGAATGTTCTATCCTGACGAGTTCCTCCTCTTTTGTGATGGTGCCGGCTGCATATTCTACTAAATCTGGCATCATGGCTTCAGGGAATTTATACAAATTTATAAAATCGCATTATATAATTCAAGAAATGAACGCATTTTCGGACTCTGACCGTCCCGAAAATCAGTATGCGGCCGGACAGGTCCCGGGCAGCGTGCAACCGGCTATACCCGGATGAGAGGCAGGGCTGACCACGGCAGCGGGCAACCAGCTGAGAGGCAGCGCTAACCCCGGCAGCGG
>SKQJ01000316.1 GCA_007119075.1 Bacteroidales bacterium
CTTTCCACCAGCAATTCCCTGAGGTGAATGTCTCCCTCGGTAAGTCCGTACTGGAGAGCCTGATGGGCTTGGTCCGATTCAAACAGATCACAAACTATCCTCTTGAGCTCTTCAACAGGAAAGGATTCAGGCGAGGGCAATCCTCCGGCGAAGGAAATAATATCCGGTTGCTGGGTCAGTTTAAGGACTTCTCTGATGGCAGATTTTTTCTGGGAGCTGATCTGCCTGTTGAATATACTTTCCAGGTCGCTTACCATGAGGATTATTTTAATGAACAAAAAAAGTAAACCGGCAGGGATGGAACAAGGGATATATAATGTAAGATATTGCCTTATGCCATACGAAATTGCTAAATGTAAAGATCAACAGCAAATTTTTTCCGGGCTTTTGGCAAAAAATGGCTGTCAAACATATTTTTTTCCTGTTTTTCTGGGAGGATATCCGAACCGGAAGTTCAACGGGGCTTTCCGTTGTTGAAGGTCGCTTCGAAAAGGGTCCTGTTGGAGATAGACCGTCCGAGCGTGACTTCATCGGCATACTCGAGCTCATCGCCGATGGAAACTCCCCTGGCAATGGTTGTGATTGTGACCGGATGGTGGTGAAGCTTGCGGTAAATGTAAAAATTGGTCGTGTCGCCCTCCATGGTCGTGCTCAGGGCAAGAATTATTTCATGTACGTTTCCCCCGGCTGCCTTTTCTTCCAGGGAGCCTATGTTCAAATCGCCCGGACCTATGCCGTCCATGGGAGATATAATTCCCCCGAGCACATGATAAATTCCGGAGTACTGGTGGGTATTCTCTATAGACATGACGTCTTTTATGTTTTCTACAACGCAAACTATTGAATGATCGCGCTTGTGGTCGGAACAAATGTTGCATATTTCAGAGTCTGAAATATTGTGGCATACAGAGCAGTGCTTTATATCTTTTTTAAGCCGGAGGACCGACGAAGAGAATTTTTCAACATCGGCCAGGTCCTGTTTCAGAAGATGCAGGACAAGCCGCAGGGCGGTTTTTTTCCCTATGCCGGGAAGGGCCGCAAACTCTGAAGTTGCCGCTTCGAGCAATCTGGACGGGTAATGGTCGGTATTCACTGATATAAGGAATTATTCTGTCTGTAAAATTAACATCAATTAAGGGCATAACCAAAAATCGGATTCGTTTAACAGGTCTGTTCCCGGTATGCGGAGCCCGGGAGGAAACAGTCGGCAAACCAGCGGCTATGGACCGGAACGGGCTATGCCGGCGGGAGCGCCCCGGGAGAAACCGAACGGTATGCCGGGCGAAGAGGTTAAATAATTTTTGTGTAATCTTGCAATTTGGCTCCCGGGAATTTTTTGAAAAATCCAATAGCAGGGCAGGATGTCTCCATTTGTTGTTTTAAGTATTGTATTCGGGTACTTCATACTGATATTCGTGATTTCCTGGCATACCGGAAAGGACAAGGGCAGTGATGCTTTTTTTCTTGCCAACAGGAAGTCTCCGTGGTATATAGTTTCATTCGGGATGATCGGCGCCACCCTTTCAGGGGTCACTCTCATTTCGATACCGGGCTGGGTAGGGGAGAGCGGCCTGTCTTACATGCAGATGGTGCTTGGATTCCTGGTGGGATACTTTATTGTGGCAAATGTGCTTATGCCGCTGTACTACAGGATGAATCTGATCTCCATTTACACATACCTGGATGAGCGGTTCGGAAGCTATTCTCATAAAACAGGGTCTCTTTTTTTCCTTTTATCAAGGCTGCTTGGCGCTGCCTTCAGGGTTTACCTGATGGCAGGAGTGCTTCAGCTCACTGTTGCCGACGCATGGGCAATACCGTTTTACGGAACTGTGGCAGTGACGGTCCTTCTTATATGGCTTTATACTTTCCGGGGAGGGATCAAAACCATAATATGGACCGACACCCTGCAGACACTCTTCATGCTGCTTGCAGCCGTGGCAGCGGTCTGGGCAATTTCAGGTGAGATGAAACTGAGCTTTTCCGGAATGGTCAGCCAGATATATGATAGCGAATACTCAAGAGTTTTTTATTTCGGCGACTGGAAAGACAGCCGCCATTTTGTCAAACAGTTCATAAGCGGGATATTTATTGTAATCGTGATGACGGGGCTCGACCAGGATATGATGCAGAAAAATCTCAGCTGCAGGAACATTTCTGAGGCCAAAAAAAATATGTACTGGTTCAGCCTTTCGCTGGTTCCGGTAAAACTGCTGCTTCTTTCGCTCGGCGTGCTTCTGCTTCTGTTTGCTGCCCGGCAGGGCATCGTGCTTCCAGAGAGGCCCGATGATATTTTCCCGGTCATTGCCACCCAGGGTTACCTGCCCGCCTGGATAACCCTGTTTTTTATTATTGGCCTGGTTGCAGCAACTTATTCAAGCGCCGATTCCACCCTGACGGCACTGACCACCTCCTTTACCCTCGATATAATTGGAGCCGGCTCCCGTACCGAGCATGAGCTGGTCAGGACCAGGATCCTAGTCCATGCAGGCATGGCCGCCCTGGTGGGCATAATAATCGTCTTTTTCCGGTTGCTGAACGATCAGAGCATTATAAGCGTGCTGTTTACGGCAGCAGGCTATACATACGGTCCTCTCCTGGGAATGTACGCATTTGGCCTTTTCAGCCGCCACAGCGTGAGAGACAGGCTTGTCCCTTATGTAGCCCTGGCTTCACCGCTTCTGACCTGGCTGCTTGATGCGAACTCCGAGGCTCTTCTGGGAGGCTACAGCTTCGGATACGAAGTGCTGCTTGTCAACGGCCTTATCACTCTTGGGGGAATGTTCATTATCCGCAGGCCCGGTCATAAACCCATTATGCAATAACACGGATTTTTGGTAACTTGCTTATTGCATTTTGCGAAGGAAGAGCCGGGACCGTTTTGAATTTCTTCCGTGTTTCCCCGGATCCGGGCATCATAGTATCAAACTGAAAAATCAAACTGAAATGAACCGCATTCTGTTATTTTTTTCCGTTGCGCTTCTCACTGCCTCCGCGATCGACAGGCACAAACCCGCCTATGCGCTTTATGATGAAAACGGCAGGAAGGTGAATTACCGCAATATGATCAGGAAGATAAGCGATGCCGATATCTTTCTTTTCGGTGAGCTGCATGACAATCCGATATCTCACTGGCTGAGGTATGAAATTGTGAGGGATCTGCATAGCTCCCGCAACAAAACACTGATTATCGGCGCCGAGATGTTCGAGGCGGACAACCAGCTCATACTCGATGAATATATGGAAGGGGTCATCACAGTGCAGCGGTTTGAGGATGAGGCTAAGCTTTGGCCGAACTACGGGACTGATTACAAGCCCCTCGTGCACTTTGGCAGGGAGAATTCCATTCCCCTGGTTGCCTCCAATATACCAAGGCGCTATGCCAACATGGTTTTTCACGGCGGTTTTGAAGCCCTCGACAAACTCGACGAAAAGGCGCTGGAATATATTGCCCCGCTGCCGATCCTTTACGATCCTGATCTGCCGGGATACCGGGCAATGCGTGAAATGGATACAGGAATGCCGGACCATGCGGGTGCAAATCTGCCAAAGGCCCAGGCCATCAAGGATGCCACCATGGCCCATTTCATACTTGAAAACCTGTCTCCCGGAAAATTGTTCATCCATTTTCACGGGACGTATCATTCGGATAGCTTCGAAGGAATTTACTGGTACCTTAAGCAGAAGGCCCCGGATTTGAATATTGTCACCCTGTCGACCCTGATGCAGGATGAAACCGAAAGGCTCCGGGAAGAGGCCCGCGGCAGGGCCGACTTCCTGATTGTGGTGAGGGAAACAATGACAAGGACATTTTAAGGTCTGAGGGATTGGGACAAACCGCTTCATAATTCTCCACCCGGTGCTACGTGATATATTATCAGGATAGTGCAGGAGGAATTGCAACCGGGCAAGGGGCTGTTTATGTTCCGGGCGGCAGCACTGCCTTAAATTCCGGGCGGCAGCTCTGCCTTATATTCATCGGCCAGGTGCAATGATGACCATATCCCGGGACGGGATAATAGCATTATTAAAACTTTGAAGGTATTTGTTCGCCGCACAATGGTTAAATCAGACATCAATAGCATTGATGACCATATCCCGGGCCGAGCTTATCGCCGTGTCAAGCCCTGAAGGGTCTTTGCCGCCGGCAGTGGCAAAAAACGGCTGACCGCCGCCCCCTCCCCGGATATGCCCAGCTACTTCTCCTATTATTTCATTGGCCTTGAGCGATCCCCGGTTTATGAGCTCTTCCGGTATCATAACGGCAAGGTGGGCCTTGCCTGAGATTTCGCTTCCCAGGATCAGTGCCAGTCCGCCGATTTCACCCTTCATCTGGAAGGCAATGTCTTTCAGCATGCCCGGTGAGTCTGCCTCAGCCATAGAGGCTATTATATTAAAATCACCCTTCTTCTGGATTTTTTGATTTAAAATGGCCTTCAGTGACTTGACCTTATCGCGGTCCATCGCTTCCAGCCGCTTTTCCAGGGCAGCTTTTTCCTTAACCAGCTGCCCGGCCGATTTGACGGGGTCGCCGGTGGTTTTGAGCGCTGATTTTACCTGGTCAAGCTTTTCAACCTGCTCATTCACCCACTTTTCGGCATGGGGGCCGGTCACGGCTTCGATCCTCCGTATTCCGGCGGCTATGGCCGTTTCTGCGATGATCTTGAAAAACCCTATCTGACCGGTTCGTTCAACGTGAATTCCGCCGCAGAGCTCAATGGAGTCGCCAAAGCGGATGGTGCGGACCCGGTTTCCGTATTTTTCCCCGAAAAGGGAAATAGCACCGGAAGACCTGGCCTCTTCCACGGGCACCTGCCGCTGTTCCCTTCTTGGAAGATTTTCACGGATCATGCCGTTCACGATGCTTTCAATCCGGATTATTTCTTTATCATCCAGTTTCTGGAAGTGGGAAAAATCGAAGCGAAGGTAGTCATGATGAACGAGCGATCCTTTCTGTTCCACGTGTGCGCCCAGCACATTTCTCAGGGCATCATGCAGCAGGTGGGTGGCAGTGTGATTGTTTGCCGTCAGCTTCCTTTTTTCATTGTCGACAACAGCCATAAACCTTCCGGATAGATCGGCAGGCACTTTTTCGGCAATGTGAATATGCAGCTCGTTCTCCTTCAGGGTATTAATGATCCTGATTCTTTCGCCATCGCCCTGAAGAAATCCTGTATCCCCGATCTGTCCGCCGCTTTCAGCATAAAAAGGGGTTTTGTCGAAAACCAGGTGAAAGAATTCCCTGTCTTTTGACCTGATTTTCCTGAAACGGGTTATTTCAACTAATGCCTCGTCAGCATCGTAACCGATAAATTCTTCTGCGGCATCGTCATTCAGTACTATCCAGTCACCCGCCTCAACCTTTGCATCCTGTCTTGACCGCTTCTTCTGTTTCGCCATCTCACTTTCAAAGGCTTCATAATCGAGCGTGTATCCCTTCTCTCTGAGGATGAGCCCGGTAAGATCCGGAGGGAATCCATAGGTGTCATAAAGCTCAAAAGCGCTTTTGCCGTCTATTTGCATGGAATTGCTGCCTGCAATGATCCGGTTCAGAAGCTTCATCCCTGTTTCCAGGGTGCGGAGGAAGGCATGCTCCTCCTCCTGGATCACTTTTTCGATGAATTTCTGTTGTGCCGGCAGTTCGGGATAGGCATCTCCCATGAGATCCGCAAGCACGGGCACAAGTCTGTAGATAAAAGGCTCCGACTGTCCCAGGAAACTGTAGCCGTACCTGATGGCCCTCCTGAGGATGCGTCTGATCACGTAACCTGCCTTGTTGTTGGACGGAATTTGTCCGTCGGCAATCGAAAATGCCAGGGTGCGAACATGATCGGCCACAACTCTCATGGCTATATCGCTTTTATCTCCGCTTCCGTATGCCGTGCCTGTCAGCACGGCAATCCTTTCAATAACAGGCTGGAAAAGATCAGTATCATAATTTGACTGCTTGTTTTGTACGACCATGCACAGCCTTTCAAATCCCATTCCTGTATCCACATGCCTCTGGGGAAGCTGTTCAAGGCTCCCGTCCGCCTTCCTGTTGAACTGGATGAAAACCAGGTTCCATATCTCGATAACTCCGGGATGGTCCCGGTTAACAAGGGAGGCCCCGTCTGTCTCTTTCCTTTCGCTGTCCGGACGGATATCGACATGGATCTCCGAACAGGGGCCACAGGGCCCGGTATCGCCCATTTCCCAGAAGTTATCCTTTCGTGAGCCGTTGAGGATACGTTCAGCGGGCAGGTATTTTTTCCAGCATTCCCCGGCTTCCCGGTCGGGCTCCAGGTTTTCGGGCTTATATCCCTCAAAAACCGTTGCGTAAAGGCGATCGGCAGAAATTTGTAACTCTTTTACCAGAAATTCGTAAGACCATTTAACGGCATCTTCTTTGAAATAGTCGCCGAACGACCAGTTGCCCAGCATTTCAAACATGGTATGATGGTAGGTATCATGACCAACTTCCTCAAGATCATTATGCTTGCCTGAAACCCTGAGGCATTTCTGGGAATTGGCTACCCTGGGGTGCTCGGGCCTGGTGTTGCCCAGGAATATATCCTTGAACTGATTCATCCCGGCATTGGTAAACATCAGGGTGGGGTCGTCCTTGACGACAATAGGGGCCGAAGGTACTATAATATGGTTTTTTTGACCGAAAAAGTGCAGAAAAGCGGTGCGAAGGTGCCTGGAATTCATAAAAAAATGGATAAAATCAAGGATAATCGAATGAAATACGGAATATTTTAATTTATTTGTACCAATTATTATTTGAAGGAACTTGTTGTAAAATTAGTTTATTTCATTTAGATTTGTTGATTGGTTGGAAAAAAGGGCCTATATATCTCAAAATCAGCACCATGATAAAGCAAAAATTTAAATTCAACCCCGAGTCGCTCGAATATGATCCCATAAACCAGACTTTCAGGGATAAGCTTTTGACTTTTCTGACCTATTTTTCTGCCAGTATTGCAATTTCAGTGATATATTTTCTTGTTTTCAGCCACTTTTTTGATCTACCCAAGGAAAAAATACTCAAAAGAGAGGCAAATAAGCTTACTCTTCAGTACGAGATACTGAACAAGCAGCTGGATCATCTGGACAACGTGCTGGCTGATATGCAAAACCGTGATGATAATATATACAGGGTGGTCTTTAATGCCGATCCGATCTCCCAGTCTATCAGGATGGCCGGCTTCGGGGGGGCAAACCGCTACACTGAGCTTGAAGGCTACATGAACAGTGATCTTATCGTGGAAACCACCAGGAGAGTCGATATCCTGAAAAAACAAATGTACATTCAGTCAACTTCCTACGATGAAGTGATCAATCTGGCTGTCAACAAGGAAGACATGCTTGCATCAATACCCTCAATCCAGCCCGTTGCAATAAGGGATATACGGAGGATCGGGGGTTACTATGGAATGCGTATCCATCCGATCTACAAGATCAGGATGCATCATGACGGAATGGATTTCACGGCTCCTGTCGGCACCGATGTTTATGCAACCGGCAACGGCGTTGTCACAAGGGTAGTATCAAATCAATCCCGGGCAAGAACCGGATACGGAAATTTCATCGAGATCGATCACGGCTATGGGTACAGGACCCTGTATGCCCACCTCGAAAAGGTGAATGTAAAGCGCGGCCAGCAGGTCAAAAGAGGTGATGTAATAGGCCTGGTTGGGAATACCGGCGGCTCTACCGCGCCCCATTTGCATTATGAAGTTATCAGGAATAGCCGTCACGTCAACCCGATCAATTATTTCTATGGAGACATCTCCCCCCAGGAATTTGATGCGATGATCGAAATGTCTATGCAGGGCGGTTCATTTTTAGGGATATAATCTTTGCAGCCGTGCCGTATAAAGAAAAAAAAGTCGAGAAGCTCTATTACTCCATAGGGGAGATCGCCGATATGTTCAATGTCAACACCTCCCTCATCCGGTACTGGGAAAAGGAATTCGATGTCATTAAACCCAAAAAGAACAAAAAGGGGAACCGCTTTTTTACCATTGAGGATATTGATAATTTTTATCTTATCCATGAACTGGTCAAAGTAAGGGGCATGACTCTCAGGGGGGCAAAGAAAAAACTGAAGGAAAACAAGGACGGCACCGTGAAGAATTTTGAGATCGTAAAGATACTTAAAGATGTCAGGCAGATGCTGATCGAAATAAAGGAAGGCCTCTGAACCTGCTTCCCGCTTACCCTGAACGGGCAGGCAAATTCTGCCGTTTATTGTTCCCGCATTCTTTCCCGGCCGGATTTGACAGCCTGGCCAGCCAATAGTCCCGGCCGGCCTCCTGCAAACAGCTGTTTTTTAGAAATTCAATTTTTTTGCCGGTTTCCCCTCTTTTTTTGCCGATTGAAGGAAAAATTCAATAATTTTATCGACAACGGGAAGAGCGGATTAAAACATAGATCATGCAAATAAAACAGATTATCAGGGAACTGGAAGAATTTGCACCCCTGCCCCTGCAGGAATCATACGATAATTCCGGTTTGGCCGTGGGCAATATCAACACTGAGGTCGACTCAGTGCTGTTATGCCTCGATGTTACCCTCGAAGTGCTTGATGAGGCTGAAAAAAAGGGCGCCGGACTGATAATTTCGCACCATCCTGTCATATTCGGAAAACTTGGAAAACTCACCGGGAGCACATTCACCGAAAGATTGATTATCAAAGCCATCAAAAGCGGCATAGCCCTGTATTCGGCCCACACCAATATCGATAGCGTGACAGGCGGGGTCAACAGCCGGATAGCTGAAAAAATAGGGCTCCGGGATTGTGAGATACTTTCGCCTGTGAAAGGCATATTGAAAAAACTGGCAGTTTTTGTTCCCCGCGATCATGCTTCCCCGGTCAGGCAGGCCATATTTGATGCCGGCGCAGGGCATATCGGGGAATATGACCAATGCAGTTTCAACGTTGAAGGAGAAGGTTCCTTCAGAGGGTCGGAAAAATCGGATCCCTTTACCGGCAAACCGGGCACTCTTCATTTTGAAAAGGAGATACGGATTGAAACCATATTTCCGGGATTTCTTGAAACCCGGATAATTGAAAGAATGAAGGAGGCACATCCCTACGAGGAAGTCGCCTACGATATTTATCCGCTCGATAACATTTACGACAGGGCGGGCATGGGAATGATAGGGAATCTTGAATATCCGGCGGAAAGCCATGAGTTTCTTAAAAAGCTCAAGGAAGCTTTCCACGCGGAATGCATCCGTTACAGTCCGGCAGCCTTCAGAAAAATATCCCGTGTGGCCGTGTGTGGCGGCAGCGGAGGTTTTCTGGCAGGCCAGGCCAGGAAGGGGGGCGCCGATATCTTTGTTACGGGAGAAATCAAATATCACGATTTCTTTCAGGCCGATCAGGAGATGATGCTGGCCGAAATCGGCCATTTTGAAAGCGAGCAATTTACGCTCGGGATTTTTCATGAATTACTTACAAAAAAATTTGTTAACTTTGCGGTTCATTTTTCAGATGTAAAAACAAACCCGATTCATTATTTTTAAAAAGGATATGGCAACCGAAACCAAAAAAGCACAGGAAGGCACAGACAGATCGACCGAAGAAAAATTAAGGATCCTGTTTGAAATGCAGCAGATCGATTCGGATATCGACAGGATAAGGATACTCAGGGGCGAGCTTCCGCTTGAAGTGCAGGATCTTGAAGATGAAATAGAAGGTTTGCAGACGCGTCTCACCAATCTTCAGGATGAAATGAAGAATCTTGAAGCTTCTATTGCAAATAAGAAAAATGATATCACCGAATCGCAGGCACTGATAAAGAAATACCAGGAACAGCAGATGAACGTGAGAAACAACCGGGAATATGACTCCCTTTCCAAGGAGATAGAATTCCAGACCCTTGAAATAGAGCTTTCCGAAAAGAGGATCAGAGAATTTACCGCACAGCTTGAGGAAAAACAGAAATTCGAGACCGATTCAAAAGCAGCCCTGGATGAACATGTCGGAGCTCTTGAAGATAAAAAAGGAGAGCTTAACAGCATTGTTTCCGAAACCCAGAAAGATGAGGAGGAGCTTAAACGGCGATCGGATCAGTTCGAGGACCTGATCGAGCCCCGGCTGCTTTCTGCCTACAAACGGATCCGCAGAAACGCCAGAAACGGACTGGCTGTTGTGCCGGTGGAAAGAGATGCCTGCGGCGGATGTTTCAATAAAATACCTCCCCAGCGCCAGCTCGACATAAAGTCGAGGAAAAAGATCATAGTCTGCGAATATTGCGGCAGGATACTTGTCGACAACGAGATCATGACCGAAAAGGCCCCGGAGGAATAAGCCCGCCCCCCGGATCAGGATCAGGCGGTTTTTCCGCAGGAGATCAGTTTCGGTGTCTCTGCGGCCAAAATACCTTTCAGGGATGACAAAATCAGAGTTCCAGCGAACCATTCTCCGGGGGATACCATCCGAGCTTCCGCCTCCGCCGGTCTGGGACCATGATATCAACCACGCACCCAGGAGAAGGCTTCTTCTTTCCAGGGAGGAAAAACAGCTTGCCGTCAGAAACGCATTAAGGTATTTTGACAGGCGTCACCATGAGGTTCTTGCCGGCGAATTTGCCTCGGAGCTCATGGAATATGGCAGGATTTACATGCACCGTTTCCGGCCCTCCTACGAAATAAAAGCCAGAAATATCCTTGACTATCCCCATAAAACCCGGCAGGCAGCGGCAATTATGCTGATGCTCAGCAATAACCTGGATAAAGCCGTTGCGCAGCATCCCCATGAGCTCATCACCTATGGCGGAAACGGCGCTGTTTTTCAGAACTGGGCTCAGTACTTGCTGACAATGCAATACCTGGCCGGCATGACCGGCGAACAGACCCTTGTGCTTTACTCAGGCCACCCGCTTGGCCTCTTCCCTTCCCATGCCGAAGCCCCGAGAGTGGTTGTTACCAACGGAATGGTTATTCCCAATTATTCATCAGGCGATGATTATGAAAGACTTAACGCTTTGGGAGTCAGTCAGTACGGACAGATGACCGCCGGATCGTTCATGTATATCGGTCCCCAGGGGATCGTTCACGGCACTACAATAACCGTTTTGAATGCCTGCAGGAGGATTTCCGGTTCTGCCTGCGGAGATATGAAAGGGAAGGTATTCGTTACCAGCGGACTTGGTGGAATGTCGGGCGCTCAGCCCAGGGCCACGGTAATTGCCGGAGGGATTTGCCTGGTCGCAGAGGTCAACCCGAGGGCTATCAGGACCCGTCATTCCCAGGGTTGGGTTGATGAGGTTTATGACGATCTCGACCATCTTATAAAGCGCGCTTATATTGCCAGGAAAAACAGCGAGGCTGTCTCGCTTGCCTACCATGGGAATGTGGTTGACATGCTTGAAAGGCTGGCGGCAGAGAGATTTCCGGCAGAGCTGGGTTCAGACCAGACCTCCCTGCATAACCCGTGGTCGGGCGGCTACTATCCGGCCGGCATCGGTTTTGACGAGGCAAACCGGCTTATGACCGCCGATCCTGAAAGGTTCCGGGAACTTGTTCAGGTCTCCCTGCGGAGGCACGTGGATGCCATAAATGAGCTTGCCGCAGGAGGCATGTATTTCTGGGATTACGGCAATGCCTTCCTTCTTGAAGCGGGGCGTGCGGGAGCCGACGTTTTCCAGCCTTCGGGCGGCTACCGCTACCGGTCGTATGTTCAGGATATAATGGGCCCCTTGTTCTTCGATTATGGCTTCGGACCTTTCCGCTGGGTTTGCACCTCCTGTGATCCTGCCGATCTGGACAAAAGCGATGCAATTGCTGCAGGAGCTCTCAGTGAGATCCTTGCGGGACCGGTATCATCCGATATCCGCTTCCAGTTAGAGGATAATCTGCTGTGGATCAGGGAGGCCGGAAAGAACAAACTGGTGGTGGGCTCCCAGGCCCGAATACTGTATGCCGATTCCCGGGGGCGCATAAAAATCGCATCTGCCCTGAACCGGGCCGTACGTGATGGAAAAATCACAGCACCCATAGTGATCGGCAGGGATCACCACGATGTATCGGGCACCGATTCTCCCTTCCGGGAGACATCCGATATTTATGACGGATCATCATTCACTGCCGATATGGCCGTGCAGAACGTCATAGGCGATTCATTTCGCGGCGCCACCTGGGTGTCGCTCCACAATGGCGGCGGAGTAGGATGGGGCGAGTCGGTAAACGGAGGGTTCGGAATGCTCCTTGACGGGTCAGATGATGCTTTCCGTCGGCTGGAATCCATGCTTCACTGGGATGTGAACAACGGGATTGCCCGCAGGAGCTGGGCCGGAAACCCGGGCGCCATAGATGCGATAAAGCGTGAGATGGAACAAACGCCCCAGCTTGGAGTAACCCTGCCTGTTCAGGTTGACGATGGACTTATTGACTCTCTTTTTTAAACCGAATGTCGTGAAAAGATCCGGCTATTTCCTGTTATTGGTGTTGTTATCGCTCATTCTCTCATCGTGCGATGACGAGATCTTTGGTCCCCGGACATTTGAAGGATTCTGGGATGTAACCGAGAAAAGCGAAGTTTTCGGTGAACTGAGCTTCAGGGTCTGGATTGAGGAATCTCCCGGTGACAACTCCAGACTGATCATATATGATTTTTCATTTCTGGAGGGAGCCGATGTTGTGGCCGATGTTCTGGAACGCAACCTGACCATCAGTCCCCAATCGGTAGCCGCCAGGGGGGGCGCCTTCCAGATCTCGGGCAGCGGCACAGCCTCGTCCAATCGACGCAGGATCGACTGGCAATACAGGATCGACGGCGATAATTACACTGCTGTTTTTGTAAAACAGTGATATGATTTGACTGGCAATACAGGATCGACGGCGATAATTACACTGCTGTTTTTGTAAAACAGTGATATTCAGTACTTATCTGCGTTGAGCATTATCAGGGTGCAATCCTCAAGCACCTCGATTCCGTCTTTTTCAGCCATCTGCATGAATTCGGGATTTTCAGTTCCCGGATTGAATATTATCCTTTGGGGATGCAGGGAAAGGAGCCATGAATAATATTCTTTCTGCCTGGCAGGGCCAACATACATTGTAATAGTATGAATATCATTAAATTCAGACCTCTCTCTGATTATTTCGATGCCTCCGATCTCCCCTTTCTTAATTCCGAACGGTACAACCGGGATATTGTGTCTCAGCAGGCTTCTTACCGCTTTATGGGAGAATCTGACCGGATTGGGACTGGCTCCCAGCACGAGGGTTTTTTTTTCTGTCATCTAAAGGTTGCTTAAATTTCCCGTCTGTTTGGCACTATTTTAAAATCAGCAACGAAATTAACTTTTTTTTGCTTCAATACAAATCAATTATCATGGCGGAAAAAATATTTTCCAGTTGCGGCTGTTGACGGATAAGGAAGGGTATATTGATGCCTGGGGTGCGCACTGCTGACTGATAAGGAAGAGATTGTGGCCGTTGGGCGCCACAACACAGCAGCCCTGTTATCATGGCAATAAAAATATTTTCGGCATGGCCTGCAGGAGCGGGGAAAGACGGGGATGTGTCCGTTGGGCAGCCATGATGCGCAGCCACAACGTGCGGCGCCGGGAGATTCGGGGCAAATCAGAAAAGCAGATGCCGGGGTAAAAGTTCGTTGCTGGCCGGCCGGAAGACAGACCCGGGCATGATTCAATTTTTCATCAGAAGGACGGCGGCATGGGCGGATATGCCTTCCCCGCGCCCGACGAATCCAAGATGTTCGGTGGTAGTCGCCTTGATTGAGACATCTTCGGGCGAAATACCCAGGATACCGGAAAGCTTTTCCTGCATGGATTCAATGTATTTGCCCAGTTTAGGTTCCTGGAGGCATATCACCGAATCGATATTGCAAATTTCGTAGCCTTTGCCGGTTATCAGCCGGTACACTTCCTTAAGAAGCAATGTGCTGTCTATATCCTTGAACTTCATATCAGAATCCGGAAAATGCCGCCCTATGTCACCCAGTCCGGCGGCACCAAGAAGCGCATCGCAAATTGAATGGATTAGCACGTCGCCATCGGAGTGGGCAACACAGCCCCTGCTATGGGGGATATCGATTCCGCCAAGCACCAGTTTTCTTCCGGCTGCAAGCTGATGAACATCAAAGCCGGTTCCTGTTCGTATATTAGGTTTCATTTTGCAGCCCGTAGGTGAAATCCGTCATGTGACTGTTAGAAATTAGCAGGTGATCGCAAACCGGAGCCGGAATTAATTTCTTCTGAGCCCGTCGAAATCAAAAGCAAGTGAGAACCTTATGGTATTGGCCAGTGGATTTGTGCTGTGAACCGGCATAAGGTAGGCGACATCCAGGGCGAACACATTAAGCTTGATGCCTATTCCTGTTGTGAAATACTTCCTGTTGCCCTTGGTTTGGTGTTCATGATAATATCCTCCCCTGATGGCGAATTGTTCAAGATACCAGTATTCCACTCCGGCCGAATAAAAAATCTCCCTTAATTCCTCCCTGAACCCGCCGGGCGCATCATAAAAAGACTGAAGCATGCCACGGGCAACGGATACGTCATTGGGCATGCCTGCCCGGATAACCGGGTTTCCGAATTCGTCTTCCATGTCCTGTTCATATACCGGAGGCGTGGGGACCAGCAGCTTGTTCATATCGAGCGCAAACATTATGCTGTTATATGGATCAAGATTCATTTTCAGGGAACTGCCTATTCCAAGGTTGATGGGGATGAACTGGGCATTCTGGTTGTCAGAATAGGTGATCTTGTTTCCGATATTCGAGATATTCATGCCTATGCCCAGCTGTGAGGGAAGGTCGCTCACTCTTATCTCGTCATTGAGGTAAAACAACGACACATCTGCGGCGAATGCCTGGGCAGCCTTTGATGCGATTCCCTGGACATAAGCTCCTCCCGTAAGATCGGACCGGATATACCTGAAGGCAAGACCCATGCTGAAATTGTCCGAAAAAAGCCTTGCGTAGGCGGCGTCGATTGCAAATTCGTTCGGAGTGTACTGGCCGTCATACTCTCCGTAAATGTTTGAAAAGATTATCTCTCCCAGTGAAAAGTACGTCAGGGACGCGGCTAACACCTGGTAATTGTCCAGCCTCATATAGCCTGTAAGATGGGCGAGATTAATATCGTCGATCAGATTTCGCAGCCAGGGCGTGTATGAAAATGCAGCCCCCATGTCATTATCGATGAAGGCGAATTTTGCAGGGTTCCAGTGCATGGAATAAACATCGGGCTGAGTGGCTATTCCGGCATCTCCCATTGCGCCGCTTCTGGAGTCGGGCGCAACTGTAAGAAACGGAACGGCTACGTGTACTACATTAAGCTGTCCTCCCAGTTCATAGGGGGTAATTTCCTGCTGGGCGGCTACCGGCCGGGACAGGTAAAAATTACACACCATCATCAGCAATAACAATACGAAAGATCTCGGATTCATTGTATGATAATATTAATTAGCAAAGTTTGCAAAATCCAGGGCAACCGGTCTTGTCCTGTTTATAACGTTTTATGGATAATGCCTGCAAAAATAGAAACAATCGGAAATTAAACCGGCATTACCCGCACCTGAATTAGTGATTCGGAGCATTAAGAAATACTAACATAAAACTTGTTAAAATGTTATTTTAGTATGACAAGCCTTTCATATTTTTCTGCCGATTGTCCATCCGCGGTCCTCAGCCTGATCCGGTAAATGTAAACTCCCCTGCCTATCCTGTCACCATAATCATCCAGTCCGTCCCACGGTATCGGATCAGGCTTGAATCC
>SKQJ01000049.1 GCA_007119075.1 Bacteroidales bacterium
AATGCCGCGGCCGGACTGGGCAGCATCTTATGGGAATCCGGACATGCAGCGGCCGAATTCAGCAATCCCTACGGGAGATCCACCACTGTTGCCGTAATGGATTACGGCACCCACATTTTTACCCTCACCCGGACCAACTGGGAATGCGCGGCAAGTGCCGAAATCCCGGTAACATTCTATGAGCAGCCCGCAACTGCCTATGCAGGCGAAGACCAGAACCTCCCGTTCATTTTTGATACATATCTTGAAGCAATTCTCCCCGGACACATTCCTTCGGCCCATGGATTTTGGGAGCTTCTGGAAGGAACCGGCACAATCGGCAGTCCATCCGATCCGGCCACCATGCTCACCGGAATGGGTTTCGGAAAAAATATTCTGCAGTGGACGGTCTACAACGGAGTCTGTGAACCGGTATCCGATATCGTTACCATAACCGTAAAAGATCTGCATACCCCGAATGCCTTTTCGCCAAACAACAGCGGATTTAATGACATGTTTGT
This sequence comes from Bacteroidales bacterium, assembly GCA_007119075.1. GTDB lineage: Bacteria > Bacteroidota > Bacteroidia > Bacteroidales > PUMT01 > PXAP01. The sequence goes on from SKQJ01000049.1 coordinate 501, forward strand.
GATCGGCGGACTGGATAATTCAGGGTTTAATGAGCTGACTGTTTTTAACCGGCAGGGCAACGTAGTTTATAATTCCATAAATTATGCCAATGACTGGGACGGGAGAAACCGTAACGGAGACCCCTTGCCCGAAGACACTTATTATTACATACTGACTGTCGATGACCGATATTCTTACAGGGGATTTGTCATATTGAAACGCTAAGGGTTGAAAAAGCTGCTGACGATATCGTTGCTGATTTTATGCTTGCCGGAAGCCGGCTCGCAACATCTTTTCCCGGTTCACAGCCAGTATATGCTTAACGGCCTGGCGCTTAACCCGGCATATGCTGGCAGCCGTGAAGTTTTCAATTTTACCCTCGGCTACAGGAACCAATGGGTAGGCTTCGAAGGGGCTCCCGTCTCCCAGTCGCTGAGCCTTCATACCCCCCTGAGGAATGACAAAATCGGCCTGGGCCTTTACCTCCACAATGAAAAAATTGATATACGGAACAACACCAGTCTTTATATTAACTATGCATACCGCGTTCCCCTTGCAAGCGGCAGGCTTTCCCTTGGGCTGAAAGCCGGGGGGATCAGCAGGAATGCAAACTGGAACAATGTTTCGCTGAGCGATCCGGGAGACATTGTTTTCTCGCGGCCTGGCACAAGCGACATGCTGCCGAACTTCGGTTTCGGTGCCTATTATTATTCCGACCGGTTCTTTCTGGGCGCATCTGTTCCCTTTTTCATGAGCGACAGTACCGGGATCAACGGAGCCGTTCTGTACCATGATTTCAACAATTACAATTATCTGTTAAGCGGGGGATTTCTCCTGGGCAGCGGAGCGGTCAGGGTCAAGCCAAGCTTCCTTGTCAAGTACAACACGATGAACCCTGCGCAGATAGACGCCAACCTGTCATTCATATTCGCAGACCTTGTCTGGATAGGAGCCTCATACCGGATGGAAAACACCCTGGTCGGACTCGTTAAACTGCAGCTGAATGACCAGCTCAGGCTCGGGTACACATATGATTATTCGCTGGGCCCTTTAAGCAGATTCAACAACGGATCTCACGAGATCGTCCTTATATATGACTTGATTTACAGGGTAAACGCAGTTAATCCACGTTATTTTTGACAATGAGAAGAATCGGTATAATAGTGGCTTTATGCACGGCGGCTTTTTATTGCCTGCCGGCGCAGGGACAGGGTTTTTATGATGTCAGCCGCCTTCCTTTCACCACCAATAATCATGATGAGTTCGCACCGGCATACTACAGGCAGGGCCTTGTCTATACCAGCAACCAGCGCCGGGGCTTCCTGGTCTCGAGGATGACCAGCGAGGGAGAAAATCTCTTCAATATATATTATACGGCCCAGAGGGCTCCGGGAAACTGGCGGAATCCCGGTGTTCTATCCAAAAGCCTGGTCAGCAACTATCATGACGGACCTGTAAGCTTTACGGCCGACGGATCCCGGATCTTTTTTACCAGGAACATCCCTGGCCGGCGCGGCCAAACATCCCGCCTGGGGATTTTCATGGCCGAATACTCCTCCGGCGAATGGACCGACATTGTCGGGTTTCCCCATAACAGCAGCGATTACAACACAACCCATCCCGGCGTAAGCGAAGATGGAAATACCCTTTATTTTGCAAGTGATATGCCGGGCGGATACGGCGGCATGGACCTGTATGTTTCACGCTTCGATGGCCAGAACTGGTCTGCTCCCGAAAACCTTGGTCCACCGGTCAACACTTCAGGGGATGAAGTGTTCCCCTATATCCATCCGGGCGGAAGGCTATACTTTTCATCCGACAACAGCAGCAGCGGAAGCCTGGATCTTTTCTACAGCCGGCCGGCAGACGGAAAATGGCAATCGCCTCTGAGGCTTCCCGAACCCCTCAATTCCCAGGCAGATGATTTTGGCTTTATTGCCGGAAAGGATCTAAGAACAGGATATTTTTCCTCCAACCGGGAGGGAACAGACAACATATATTCCTTCCTTTCCACATTTCCGGTGTTTGCCCGGTGCGACAGCATCCGCCAGCCCGTCCTGTGCTATGTTTTTTTCGAGGAAAGGGCCACTGAAATTGATACCACATTGCTCTATTTTGAATGGGACATGGGTGACGGCACACGAATCAGGGGACTGGAGGCCGATCACTGTTTCTCCGATGTGGGCAGCTATACGGTGCGACTCGATGTCGTAGACCGGTTAACCGGAGAAAGACAGTACAACGTAGCCTTTTATCCTTTCCGCATCGAAAGGATCAGGCAGGCTTACATTATCTCGGCCGATACCATATATTCCGGCAGACCGGCAACGCTTGATGCTTCCGCCACATACCTTGAAGAATTTGAGCCCGGGGGCTATTACTGGGAAACCGGCGACGGCGCACAATATGAGGGTGAAATTGTAAGCCACTATTACTCAGAGCCGGGCATTTACAGGGTGAGGCTAGGGGTTACCGGCGACAGTCCGCTTGCCGTGGATCAAAAAGCGTGTTCCTTTAAAGACATTATTGTAATTGAAAATCATCCCGACCCCGACTGACAGCAGCGTTCTTGCGCAAAGCTCTCCTTTTGAGCCTGCCAGCCGGCGAAGGATCTTTTTAAGGGGAATAACCAAAAAAAGGAAACTGTTTAGTACATTTGGCCGTATACTTTAAATGGCATGCTTCTCCTTAAAAAAAAGCCGGAAAAACAGCACGGACCTGACTGCCTTTCAACTATGAAAAAAACCGCTCCCTTAATCATCTGTTTTCTATTGTTCATCAGTTTCCGGGGTTTCTCACAGCCTGCACCCGCACCGGATGAGAATATCCCCTTTCTTGTTACCTTCGGTCCCGGGGCCTGCCCCTCCTGGGGAGACGACGATTACAGCCAGACCTTCTTTTTCATGGTCCCAGCATCGCAAACCCAGCCTGTCTATATAAGGGTATTTGACCCCGGCGTCGGAGGAGAACACGATGAACTAAACGGATTCTGGAATACAAAAACCAATTTCTCGGTATATGGAGGCAAAGGTGCCCATTCCGATCCCGATGCACGGGAAGTCGATCCGGCAGGCAATTACCGCAGCGGCAACCTGCTGGCCTCCCGCACTTTCGGCAATGAGCCCGAGTGGGACAACAAATGGTATACCTTCGGCCCTTTCAGTCCCACCGAAGGCGAGCTGCAGGAACACCTGGGAGGCTATGTGTTCAAAATCATCGCAGAAGGCCTGGAGGGCAACGACGGCAACCTTTACAAATACTTCCTCAGCACAGATCCCGAACAGAACACCCCCGTCGAAGGGGCCAATGCCTTTTCATATGAATACACTTTCAGGCTATGGGACGATCCGAAACAGGTGTCGAGCATTTACCCTTATATAGACGAGCATACCGTTTCGGTGAAAATAGCCAATTTTGACTGGGATGATGACGGGCTGATAATTCTCAGGTCGGTTGCAAGGCAGGGTCAGCTTTTGGGAGTTTCAGGAGACAATGAGTGGAAAGAGGATGAATTTGCAATTTTACCCGAAGAAAAGAACACCTCTTTGCACATCGAGTTCCGCAAACAGGAAAGCCCGGTGATCAGGAACAACAACGTGGTTGTCAATATCCGCAACCAGTATGACGAGACTATGCCTTTCTATGTCATACCCATAGGCGGCGTGCCTCAGTATAATTACAGTATAGGTGTCAGGCCACGAAATTGAGTTTTCGTGTAAACCCATTGAATAAAATGCCCGTATCATTAGCAAAAATCATAGGCTGTTTCGCTATTTTTCAGATAGCCGCCGCAGCAGCACTGCAGGCCCAGTATTACTCCTTCCGTAATTACGGAATCGAAGAGGGTATCCCCCACGGTTATGTTTATACGGTTAACCAGGATGCCTCGGGATTTTTATGGGTAGGCACAGGAACCGACCTTGTGCGTTTCAACGGGTTTGAATTTGAGATAAACCCCACAGCCGACTCGCTGCCGGCTGATTTTGTCAATACCAGTTTCCGCGACTCCAGGGGAAGGCTCTGGTTCGGCCACAATAACGGCAGCATTTCAATGCTTGAGGAAGGCATTATACGGGTGCTTGACAATAAGGGGATGACCACCAGCATAACCGGCATCGCCGAAGACCACGAGGGGAACATTGTGATTGCATCACAACAGCACGGCCTGCTGGTTGCGGACAGGGATATGAACCTTTCTGTTTTCCGCGAAAGCTTCAG
>SKQJ01000071.1 GCA_007119075.1 Bacteroidales bacterium
ATGGCAGACGCGCCGATGTACTGGGTGAAAACAGGACAATCAGGATCAGAAACGGAAAATTCACCGACAGTTTTTCAGATTATGGAGTGCGTCTGTACAGGATTACCCGGTAATTTGCCTAACTTTAAGTTGCAAAACAACACCTATGGCCTATCCTATTGAAAGGAAACTTGTAATTGCCATTGCTTCAAGCGCCCTGTTCGACCTTTCGGAATCCGATAGGATTTTCCGGGAAAAGGGAGTCGGGGAATATCGTAAATTTCAGGAAGCAAATATTGACAAGACGCTAAATACCGGAGTAGCCTACCCTTTCATAAGGAGATTCCTGAGCCTGAATACCTTTTTTCCGGAGCAGGAACCTGTTGAGGTTGTGCTGCTTTCAAGGAACAGCCCTGAAACGGGAATGCGGGTGTTCAGGTCAATTCAAAAATACGATCTGGATATTTCAAAGGCTGCTTTCTTTTCCGGGAAATCACCATACCAGTACCTGCCGGCCTTCAATGCTTCATTGTTCCTGTCGGCCAACGCAGAAGACGTGGGAAAGGCTATCAAGGCAGGATTTCCTGCCGGCAGGGTCATTGAAACACCTGTCCTGGATGATGAAAAAGATAATGAGCTAAGGGTGGCATTTGACTTTGACGGGGTATTGGCCGATGATGCAGCCGAGATTGTTTTTAAAACCACCAATGATCTTAAAAAGTTCCATGATTCCGAAACCCAGCTTTCCCTTGTGCCCCATAACCCGGGTCCCCTGCAGGACCTGTTCAGGAAAATTTCGTCATTTCAGAAGCTTGAAACGGAAAAAATAAAGAAGGATCCCGGTCACCGCCGTATACTTAAAATAGCTATCGTCACAGCCCGCAGCGCCCCCTCCCATGAAAGAATGATCAATACCCTTAAAAGCTGGGGGGTTTCCGTTGATGAGACTTTCTTCCTGGGAGGCATGGAGAAAAAAAGGATACTTCAGGTTATGAAGCCCCATATATATTTTGATGACCAGACCCTGCACCTCGAGAGGATAGATAAGATCCCCCTGGTGCATATCCCTTTTGGAATCGCAAACAATGCAACAGAGCCATCTCCGTAAGGTTCAGCAGGCAACGGTCCGCCGGTAAGCCGGGGTCATACGCTTATGGTTTTGGAAATGTCCTCCGGAAAGTCGGACGGCTTCCGGGCAATTCATTTTTTAAGAAAATAAGCCACCCAGGCCTGATCAGCCCTGGACCTTCTTGCGAGAAACGCAGAACGCAATATCAGGGATACTATCAATGGAAATATAACCCAGGGCAATGCCTGGGGAAGCAGCGGCCAGGATAAAACAAGAACAGCAAGGATGGCAAGATTAACGGCAAAATAGTATTTAAGCCATCCGGAATACTTGTCAGATGCCAAAAAGAACACGGCAACCAGATGAAAGGGATGAGCCCACAGTATGTTCAGGTTCCATACCGTCACCTGGTGATCTGTCGCAAACCACAGGAAAGCTATCAGCAGTCCGAGCAGCCCGGCTGCACCGAAAAGGATCCTGTCAAACCACAAGGCGGCCTTTTTAGCCTGGGAGTTCCCGTAAGAGACGGCAGCGGCCGCCATTAACACCAGCAAAAAAACCATCAGGGGCGTTATCCTGAACTTTCCTGCCGCGGGATCGCTGCCCTCCAGGATCGTAGCATCTGCTGAAATAAATTCGTAAGTATTGTCAGCGCCCCGAAGCGTGGCATCACCGAAGACAGTCATCATATGATCGGGCAGGAACATGTAATCCCATGGGGTTGCTATTCTGTCGGCAGGCATTCCCAATCCGAGGTTGATGCCCAGCCTGGCCCACGGTTTCTGTGACAGATAAGGCATTAGTAATTCCCTGAAACTAAGGCCCTGATCCAGAGCCCCGTAGTCGAACCGGAAATCCCGGTCCAGCGCTTCGACGAAAATATCCCTGATGCGCGTGGCACAGTTGTCAAAGAAGAAATCGTAAAGATAATACCTGTTCTCGGGCTGATAGTTTAACACAAGGGAATCGAAGAGGAATTGCCGTTCGCCCGGAGTCAGATTCAGCTCTTGTTCCCATATCCACCGGTTTTCCCGCTGGTATGAATATTCGAAATAACGGTATTCGGAAACAGATAGTTTATAATTGAGCTTTCCTCTGACGAAGTTGGTGTAAAAGTTCGGATCGGAAAAATCAAAGGTGCCGTAATTAAATACCCAGTCGATATCCTGTGCGGAATCTTCAACCCGTACTGCACTATGACCGAATATCGAATACAGATCGTCGCCGGGAGAGCAGGTGAGAAGTGTAATCCTTGCATCAGGGCCAAGGCTCACGAGGGAATTGCGGGCAGTTGCAACTGCGGCCGGTCCAAATAAAAAGACTGCTGTTAGCAATGTAAAAATGAATCGTAGCTGCATAAAAATTCTAAAGTAATACAAAAGCTAAACTGAACAAGGCCAATTTAGCTTTTCTGATAGAAATACGTTGAAAGGACAAGATTATTGTATTACATGACAAGCTTGAAACCTTTTCCATGAACGTTCAATATCTCGACCGAGTCATCTTCCTTCAGGTACTTTCTTAGTTTTGTGATATAGACATCCATGCTGCGCGCATTGAAATAGTTATCGTCCAGCCATATCGTCTTGAGTGCAAAATTCCTGTCAAGGATTTTATTCTGGTGGGTGCACAGCAGCTTTAAAAGTTCCGACTCCTTTGTGGTAAGTCGAATAACTTTATCATCCAGCTGAAGTGTCTGCTTTTTTACATCAAAAACGTACTTTCCTATTTCGAATTTTTCAATTGCGGCTGTTTTATGGGCACTGCTGGTTCGTTTAAGAATTGCCTCCAGGCGAAAGAGCAGCTCTTCCATGCTGAAGGGCTTGGTAATATAATCGTCGGCCCCGATCGAAAAGCCTTCGATCACGTCCTCCTTCATCGATTTTGCCGTAAGGAAAATAATGGGGACATCTTCATCTATCTGCCGTATTTCCTTTGCCAGGGTATACCCATCCTTGACAGGCATCATAATATCGAGTATGCAGATATCGTACTGATTTTTTACAAAATCCCTGAATGCCAGTTCCCCGTTGGCAAAAAGATTGGTTTCGAAACCTTTTGCATTAAGATATTCCTTTAAGAGTAAGCCCAGATTTTCATCATCTTCCGCAAGTAAAATTTTGGTTTTTGCTGTAGTCATTGTTCCCTTTTGTTTAATGGAAGAGCAATTTCAAACCTGGTTCCTTTCTTGTTTTCGCTTTGAATGTTTATCTGACCCTGGTGTTCGTCAACGATTTTTTTAACATAGCTGAGGCCAAGTCCGAAGCCTTTTACATTATGAATATTTCCTGTTGGTACCCGGTAGAATTGTTCAAAGATTCTCTTTTGATTTTCTTTCTTTATTCCAATGCCCCTGTCTTCGATATATATATAGAAGTGATTGTTCCCCTCCCTGGTGCCGACTGTTATATGGGTGGTTCCGTTGCTGTATTTGACTGCATTGTCGAGCAAATTGAAAATGATATTGGTGAAATGGACTTCGTCAATATCTATTACCGGATCCCTGGCATTCAGCTTCTGGATAATTTCACCGTTTTGATTTTTTACCTGGATAATGAAACTGTTCACCACGTTTCCGATAAGTTCGTGTATATCAATTTTCTGGGGCTTGATCTTCAGCCGGCCTTTTTCAAAAATTGCCATTTGTAAAACTTTCTCAACCTGGAACCCGAGTCGCTTGCTTTCGTCATAAATGACATTGGATATATTTTCAAAATTTTTATTCTCAACAGGGATGCTTTTATCCCGCAGCATCTGGGAAGCGAGCGAAATTGTAGAAATCGGGGTTTTAAGCTCGTGTGTCATATTGTTCACGAAATCGGTTTTGATCTCCGACAATTTTTTCTGCTTTATGATTATGTATATGGTAAAAGCAAAGGTAGCAAGAATTATCAAAGTCAACAAGGCCGATGATCCGATCATAAACCCGACTGATTGCATTATATACGATTTTTGCTCAGGAAAATAAAGTGCAAGGTGGTTGGGGAACATAAATGCATCGTTGGGGAACAGTTTTCTCATGAACATATCGGGTTGTTCCCTGAAATTGCCGGAGGTGAGCACAAATCTCCCGTCCTGATCGCGAACCGCGAATTCATAATCAATATTGATCCCGGCACTCTTCATCTCTTTGCCGATGATGCTGTCAAGCAGAGCCACATTTATCCTGTCTTCGATACACTTGTTGTAATTGAGCATTTCATCCATGATCTTTTCCACCATGATTGTCCTGTTGGCAATTGTATGTCCAAGCTGGGAGGTCCTTTCCATCAGGTTGCTTGACCTGCTGAATATGGTGATAGAATCAATATCCCCCAGACTGATCAGGGGAGGGAAGAAATTGAAAAGGTTTTCACGCGATATCGGCGCCCGGACCATTCTTTGCTCGGAATAAAAATAGCCCCCTTGTTGCCGTGTTGTCCGGTGGCTGGCAAGTGACTGATGGTTGAAATTTATGGTAATCCCGGAAGAAAACAATATGCTGTCGCTGACAGATGGTCTAAGCTCATCCAGCACCATAGTTATGGCCTCGTGTTTTTCAAGCTCATGAGTTACCGAGCCGAGCGTGCGGAATGCAAGAAATCTGAATTGCTGTTCCTTAACGGAAACAGCATTGTTGATCCAGTAGCTCTGAACAACGATGAGACCGCCTGTAGCAATGGCCATAGCTCCTATCAACACCCATAAGGTTCTTCTGCTCATTATTCAGCTTTTTTCTATTAATACAAATATAAACTACATAAGGTACTTTAAATCATTCTTTAACACTTTTTAACTCGCATTCCGGAGCCAGAAACAGTCACCCGGTGCCCGGTATTTTTTCAGACAGGGAATAAGGCGATTTTTTGATGGGAATATTGCTAATTTTATAAACGAACTAAGGCAGCTCGGAATTGTTCAATTTACAATCCCGGTCAGTCTAAAACCACTTATTCAAGAGGGAGATTCCATTTTGATTTCAAATTTTTCCGGGGCACTTCAAAAACGGTTGAAACTATATCGATTGACCTGAGGTTTTTACTCATTCTGTCCGTAAATGCCTGGTCATCTTCGCCGAATATTTGAAGAAAAAAATCAATATTCTTCATTTCCCTGATCAGGAACCCATCTTGACACCTGTTGGAAATAAGATTCATCTTAATGATATTGTCAGGAGCAATATGTTGAAACACAGAAAACTCCAGTTGTTCCGTTTTGTTTTCATTTTTATGCGATACCGCAAGGTTTTCGGATCTCCGGAAATCAAGGCCCAGCCGGCGATTTATTGCCCAGCTCAGGCGGTAATCATTTTCATGGGAAGATATGCCAAGCAATATAAACGTGCCGTTTCCGCTACTTGTAAGCTTATGAACCTTTTTTTTCATTCGAAGGGGGCTCTCCTTTTGCAAGCCACTGCAATATATTAAAAAAGAGCGTAAGTAAATAATGCCATCCAGGGAAAGACTGAACAGATATTTTGCATATATTGTAGAATCATCTGAGGGAAGAGTAGGAAGTGTACAGTATTAAACCTGAAAATCTCCAAATGTACCAGTTATTGATTCACCAGCGAAAGGAAAAGCTACGTTCACCTTTCTGGTCCAAAAACATTCTTTTAAACATATTATTGGGCTTTGTAGGATTTTGGCTGCTTATCATGGCCCTGACTGCCAGTATTGCAGCCATTCGGATAATATCTGAGTTTTACAGCGGTCTTGAACCCATTGAAGTATTTACCGGATTGCTTTTTTATTTCTTCGTGTATGATCTGATCAGCCGGTTTTTTTTACAGCAGCTTCCCACTATGTCGATCCAGCCCTATCGCACTCTCCCTTTAGGTAAAGGAAAGCTGCTCCATTATCCCCTGATCAGGAGTGTTTTCAGCTTTTTTAACTTTCTTCCTTTATTTCTTATCGTACCCTTTTTCATAATGGTGGTTTGTGCCGGAAGTCCTGCTATTTTCAGTTTTGCTTGGGTAATTACACTGTTATGCTTTATCGGTGTGAATAATTTCCTGAATTTTTCGATAAAAAAACAGTTCATCAGCAAACCCGCTTTAATTCTCCTGTTGTTTGGCATGACCGGTATACTGCTGTTTCTGGACTTGAGGGAAATATTCAAGGTTTCACAATGGTTTGCAAAGTTTGTCATGTACATTTCCGGTGCCCCTGTACTCGTTATGGTGCCGGTTTCATTGGTAATACTGTCTTACAGGTTAGCCTACAGGACGTTGAGAAAGAATTTTTATCCTGAAGAGTCCCAGGCTTCGCGAACAACAAAAGGCAGTTTTACATTTTTGAGCAGGTATGGGGAGACGGGTGAGCTACTGGGTATCGAGCTAAAGATGATACTCCGGAATAAACGGCCCAGGTCGGTGATGATCTTCAGCCTGATATTCCTGGGATACGGTATGATTCTGTATGATGACCCGGATAACCTGGTGAAGTTAATGATGGGAGGATTTCTGCTTACGTTTGCTTTTGCGCTGAATTACGGACAATTCCTTTTTTCCTGGGAAGGTTCATACTTTGACAGTTACCTGGCAAATAAGATATCGGCATTTCATTATATCAGGTCGAAATATCTTTTTTTTGCAGCTGCCGGCATAATCGGATTCCTGCTATCCTCACCGTATATCCTTATCTCCCCTAAAATAATATTTGTGAATCTGGCAATGCTATTTTACAATGTCGGTATTTCATCAATTCTGTTGCTTGTTTTTTGCACGAATAATTCCACAAGTATCGATTTGGGGACAAGCCAGATTATGAATTTCCAGGGAACTGGTGCCATTCAGTTTTTAATGATATTCCCGCTTATAGGCATACCCCTTGTCATTCACGTTCTGTTTTATTTCCTGGGCATACGGGAATACAGTATTTTGGGCATTGGAATACTTGGGTTGATCGGGATTATCCTTTCCGGATACCTGATGCAGATGGTGACAAGGCTTTTTTTATCCAGAAAACATCAAATGGCTTCAGGATTCAGGAAAATTAAGTGACCGCGTCATGATACGATGACCGGATTAAATAAAAATATTTTTTTCAGAAATTTTTTAGGATAAATGTTCTGCATCGATCTGCCCTGACAAAAATCCAAACATTTAAAAAATCATGATAAAATTCGACAACATTATAAAAGTCTATGGCGCAAAATTTTCGCTCTCAATTCCTGAGCTTATCATTTCCCAAAAAGAATCTGTCGGACTGGTGGGAAATAATGGATCCGGGAAAACCACCCTGTTGAGTCTCGGGATTGATCTGATCCGGCCAACAACCGGTTCGGTATTATCAAGGGGGGAAATCGTTTCTGAAAGCGACGAGTGGAAGGGCTATACGGGATCATATCTGAATGAAAGCTTTCTGATTCCCTTTCTTACTCCCATGAAATTTCTCAGTTTCATAGGCCAGCTTCACGGGAAAAACCGTTCTGATGTTATGAATTTTTTAGATCAGAATTCCGGTTTTTTCATGGAAAATATAGGATCTCAAAAATACATAAGGGAACTGTCTGCCGGGAATAAGAACAAAATCGGAATACTGGCCGCCTTGCTTCCTGAACCTGAAATAGTGATCCTTGATGAGCCTTTTTCCAATCTGGACCCTGGATCCCGGTCATGGCTCAAGGCAAAGCTCAGGAAGCTTCACGGGGAGGGTATCACCATAATTATATCCAGTCACGACCTGAACCATGTAACCGAGGTTTGCAACCGTATTTTGTTGCTGGATAACGGCAACATAATTAAAGACTTAAGCACCAATAATGAGACACTGCAGGAACTGGAAAACTATTTTAGCATGCAGGTTTCCTCTTACACAGATTAGTGAATGTAACCCGCATGCCTATGCATTTTATTTTGTCTGCTCGAGGCTGATATGGGTTTCGTGATACTTAAAATCCGGGGGTGTGATGGAGGATTTTATTTCTATGGGTGAAGTTTGGCACTTCAGTGAGCAAATATGCGATGATATCATGGAAAATCGTGTTGAGGCACGACGGGTGCAACAGGAAACTAGCAGGGCAGGTTTTGCAAAGCTTGTCGGGCAGCATGCTGCTGGGCCTCTTTTTTGGTTGATCCCATGCCTTTTCCTGCTATCGAATCCATTATATGGATCGTTGCGGCGAAAACAGGCTGGGTGTTCTGATCTGCGAACATTTCGTAGCTTTCGAAGCTGACTTCTTTCTTATTCTTCTGCCCCCATTGTATAATCTGGCTTTTAAAGTCGCTGTCTTCGCACTCAAGCTGATCAAGATCAAAATAAGGTATAAGTATCTTCCCGATTATAAATTGTTTGGCTTTGCTGAAACCCATATCGGTAAATATTGCCCCGATAAAAGCCTCAAGTGCGTTGCCGTAGATATGTTTTTTTACTTGTACAGCCCTGTCGGGAAGAATGACAAGCTTGTCAAATCCCATTTTAATGGCGATATCGTTAAGGTTTTGGCGGCTTACTATCTTTGATCGCATCTTGGTCAAAAACCCCTCATTGCACTCCGGGTATTCAGAGAAAAGATAATCGGCAATTACGGCACTTAATATGGCATCTCCCAGATATTCCAGCCTTTCATTGTTGAAGCTTGTACTGGATGCTGTTTCACCGGAAATTGATTTATGTGTAAGGGCGCAACGATACAAACCTGTATCCAGGGGCATGAACCCGGTCAGCCTGAAGACCTGTTTCTGAAAGCTGGATTTCCCGGGGGAAAAGATTCGAAAGAAGATTGAAAATGTCTTTAACACGGAGAGCTATTGCAGGGTTTTAAAGATTACCGATGAATTATGTCCTCCAAAGCCAAAAGTATTGCTTATCGCAGCATTTACATTTCTGTTCTGTGCTTTATTGAATGTAAAATTCATCTTGTTGTCTATTTCCGGATCTTCATGTTCAAAATTGATGGTGGGTGGAACGATATTATGTCTTATTGCCATAATAGCTGCAATTGATTCTACTGCTCCCGCGGCTCCCAGCAGGTGACCGGTCATCGATTTCGTGGCGCTGATGTTCAATTCATAGGCATGATCGCCAAATACGGACTTGATCCCTTTAACCTCCGCAATGTCGCCAAGGGGGGTAGCAGTGCCATGAACATTTATATAATCGATGTCTTCGGGCTTTAATCCCGCATCTTCCAGCGCATTCTTCATCACCATTGCGGCACCCAGTCCCTCAGGGTGAGGCGCCGTGAGATGATATGCATCCGCGCTCATGCCTCCCCCTACTATTTCAGCATAGATCGGCGCTCCCCTGCGCATGGCATGTTCATATTCTTCGAGTACCAGGGCGGCGCCCCCTTCACCCATTACAAAACCGTCTCTTGTTATATCGAAGGGTCGGGAAGCCGTTTTAAAATTTTCATTATTTGTTGAAAGTGCCTGCATCGCATTGAATCCGCCAAGTCCGGCTTCATTTATGGCTGCTTCCGAACCACCGGTTATGAAAACTTTTGCCTTGCCGAGCCTGATATAGGTAAGAGCATCTATCAATGCATTGGTGGAAGAGGCGCAGGCTGAAACAGTGCTGAAATTGGGACCTCTGAAGCCATATTTTATTGAGATATGGCCAGCTGCAATATCGGAGATCATCTTGGGAATAAAGAAGGGACTGAACCTCGGGACATTGCCTCCGTTTACGAAACCGGCAATTTCTTCGTAAAAGGTTTGCAGTCCGCCAATTCCCGATGCCCAGATAACACCGGCCTTATCAAGATCCAGAACTGACAGGTCCAGCTTTGAGTCACTGATGGCCTCATCTACTGCAATCAGGGCGAACTGGGCGTAAAGATCAAGTTTCCTGGCTTCCTTCCTGTCAAAATGATCTTTTGCATCATAGGATTTTACTTCACAAGCAAATTTTGTTTTAAATTTTTCTGTATCGAAACGAGTTATCAGGTCTGAACCACTTACGCCATTTTTCAGATTTTCCCAATATTCATTTGTATTATTCCCCAGAGGTGTAATTGCTCCAAGACCTGTTATAACTACCCGTTTCAATTCCATATTAATTCAAATAAATTTTTCAAGCTTGTGAAGAGTGATTACTTGGCGTTTTCCTCCAGAAAATTGATGGCATCTCCAACTGTGCTGATTTGCTCGGCTTTGTCGTCGGGAATGGACATATTGAATTCTTTTTCGAATTCCATTATTAACTCAACCGTATCGAGGGAGTCTGCACCCAAATCATTAGTAAAGCTTGCCTCGGGGGTAACTTCACTTTCATCAACTCCAAGCTTATCAACTATGATAGCTTTTACTCTTGATGCAATGTCTGACATAACATATAAGTTTTAATTAGTAATAAATTTTAACTTTGCAAAGAAAGATATTCTGGCAATATTAACAAACATTTTTTATTGTTTTTTTGACCGGTTATTGCAAGCCGACCTTAATAACTAGATATTTACCGTATTATAATTCGAATGGATTTGGATTCCGGACTAATTTCTCCTTTCAAGCTTGAAATTATCAGGCATTTGGTATTTGAATTTGTAATTAAATCATATTGTCTGTGATAAATATTGCCGTTTTTGCCTCGGGTTCAGGAACAAATTTTCAGGCTATTGCAGATTATTTTTCAAACAGTGAACAGATAGCAGTCAAACTTCTCTTATGCAACAAACCCGGGGCACCGGTCCTGAATCGTGCCAGGCAGCTGGGAATTTCAGCTCATGTTTTCAGCAGGCATGATCTTGAGGAAACCGGAAAAGTTGTGGAAATCCTCAAAGAACATGATATTGATTTCATCGCTCTTGCCGGATTCCTGCTCAGGATACCCGTTAATATTCTGCGGGCCTGGCCTGAAGCAATAGTAAATATCCATCCGGCCCTTTTGCCCAAATACGGAGGCAAAGGGATGTACGGGATGAGGGTTCACCAGGCTGTTATTGAGTCGGGTGATCGGTTTTCGGGAATTACAATTCACATGATCAATGAGGAGTATGATAAGGGCAGCATCATTTCCCAGCATACCTGCCTGGTCAAGGCGGATGACACTCCTGAAGCCCTTGCCTCACGGATCCATGAGCTGGAACATTACTGGTATCCCCGGATAATCGAAAAGTTACTGGTTGACAACGCTTAGTCTGCCGAATCTCTCGGTCCATTTCTCTTTCTCCCGCAGGAAGGCTTCAAGATTCTCCTCGCTAACGGGCTCTACAGGCGGTGATTCGATTCGGAGAGGATCTACCGGCTGGCCGTTTCGCCAGACACGGAAATCCAGATGAGGGCCGGTTGAGGTGCCTGTGCTTCCTACATATCCGATCAAATCACCCTGATTTACCCAAACGTCGGGTCTGATGCCGGGAGCAAAATTTCTCAGATGCATATATCCGGTGGTATATACGCTGTTATGCCTGATTCTTACCATATTTCCCGCTCCCCCGGAATAATTTGCCTGGATCACCCTTCCATCGCCGATTGCATAAACGGGCGTACCTGCAGGCGCTGCATAATCAACACCATGGTGAGGCCTTCTTACCCTGTGTATCGGGTGCATCCTTGAATGGGAGAAACCGGAACTGATCCTGCTGTATCTCAGGGGGGCCTTCAAAAAGGCCCGCCGCAAGCTGTTGCCTTCCTGGTCGAAAAAACTCAGCACGCTGTCCTGTTCGAAGGGAATGGCATAGATCTCCCGCCCCCGGTGCCGGAAAAACGCCGCTTCAATCCGGTCAACGCCAACCGGTATGGTGTCTATATAGTTCTCGTAATAATACACCTTGAACTGGTCTCCTTTCTGCAGGCCGAAAAAATCGATGCTCCACTGGTATACTTCCGAGAGACCGATTGCCAGTACTGGAGGGGACTGGCTCCCGACAAGGGCGTTCCACAGAGATGAGTTGATCTGCCCCGAAGCTATTTTCAGCTCCTGGCGGACCTCCCTGGCTCCTCTCTCTATTACTACGCTGTCAGTCAGGTCTATTTTAACAAACCTGACAGCGTCGGGCTTGTAGACGAAATAGCTGGGCAAGGGGCTGTTATCGTTGGCATAGAACAGTTTATAGGGGTTGCCGGCCCTTATTCTCCTTGCATCAAACAGCTCTCTCGGGGCGTTTGCGATCTGGTGGATTACCTGGTTGCTTATATTATGGGCTGAAAGTATGTGCGAAAGATTCTGGTTTCTTCTTACTACCCCCTCTTCGATGCGGAATGAGTCTACCAGGATGCCATATTCCAGCCTGGGCTCGATCAAAGGCTCCTCTGCTTCCTGTTCCAGGAGCAGGTCATCAATTGATGGTTCGGCGGGAGATTTAACGGATTTGGTGACAATGATTGCAATGGCAATTACTGAAAGGCATATAGCCGCAATGACAGGAAAGTTTCTTCTCATATGTAATTCTGATAAAATTGTTTCAAGCGTATTGTCACCGGGTAACCGCGATTGGGAAAGTCATGCAGTACTATGAACATCATACCACAATGTTTATGATCCTGCCTTTTACAACTATGATTCTTTTAACGGGGCTTCCTTTAAGATATTTCAGAACAGCATTATTTTTTATTATTTCATTTTCAATCTCCTCAGAATCAGAATCTGCGGGGAATTCAACTTTCAACCTGGTTTTCCCGTTGATCGAAACTGGATATTGAATGATGTTTTCAACGGTAAAACGGGGATCATGTTCGGGATACCCGGCATTGCTCACCGACCCTTCCTTCCCGAGTATTTCCCATAGTTCTTCAGAGATGTGAGGGGCAAAAGGCGACAGCAGCACAACAAGGTCAGAAAGTATTCTCCTGTTGTTGCATTTAAGGGCCGTTAATTCATTAACGCAGATCATAAATGCGCTTACCGAGGTATTGAAAGAGAATTTTTCAATGTCTTCCTGGATTTTCCGGATGGTTTTGTGAATAATCCTTAATTCGTCGGAAGAAGGATCGCCGTAGGACAGATCCGGCTGATTTTTTTCATTATGGAAAAGCTTCCACAGCCTTCTGAGGAATTTATGCACCCCGTCAATGCCGTTCGTGTCCCAGGGCTTCGACTGTTCAAGAGGGCCGAGGAACATTTCATACAGCCTTAATGTGTCGGCTCCGTACTGTTCAATAATGTCATCCGGGTTAACAACATTGTAAAGCGACTTCGACATTTTTTCAATTGCATATCCGCACCGGTAAGTGCCGTCATCTTCAAGTATAAATTCTGCCTTGGAATACTCCGGATTCCATTTCCTGAACCGGTCGATATCCAGAATGTCGTTGTGGACAATATTTACATCAACATGTATAGGGGTAACTTCATAGTTATCCTTCAGCCCATGGCTTACATATTTGCTGGTATTTATGATCCTGTAAACAAAATTTGAGCGCCCCTGGATCATGCCCTGGTTTATAAGCTTTCTGAAAGGCTCGTCCTCACATACCACCTCCGTATCATAAAGGAATTTGTTCCAGAACCTTGAGTATATAAGGTGACCGGTAGCGTGTTCGGTCCCCCCGATATAAAGATCAACGCTTCTCCAGTAACGGTTAGCTTCCGCGGAAACAAGCTCATTATCATTATTCGGATCCATATACCTGATATAGTATGCAGAAGACCCTGCAAAACCCGGCATAGTGCTCAGTTCAAGAGGATACCCTTCGGCGGTTTTCCAATCTTTCGCCCGGCCCAGCGGAGGCTCTCCCTTTTCGGTAGGCAGGTAGGAATCTACTTCGGGCAGTACAAGAGGAAGCTCTTCCTCTTTTAGCACATAAGGTATTCCGTCTCTGTAATATACAGGAAAGGGTTCACCCCAGTATCTCTGGCGGCTGAATATGGCGTCGCGCAAACGGTAATTGATTTTTTTAAAACCCAGTCCTTTTTCCTCGAGCTTTAATATGGTTTTTTTGATAGCGCTGTCAACATCCAGGCCGTTGAGAAAATCAGAATTGATAAGCACTCCCTCTTTTGCATCCCAGGAGCCTGTTGCCAGATCGCCACCCGAGACCACCTCGGTTACAGGCAGGTTAAAGTGCTTGGCAAAGGAATAATCCCGGCTGTCGTGTGCTGGCACCGCCATAATTGCGCCGGTGCCGTAACCCGCAAGGACGTAATCGCTGATCCAGACCGGCAGTTTGCCTCCCGTGAAAGGATGTATTGCATAAGAACCGGTGAACTGCCCCGAAATGGTCCTGGTTTCAGCCATCCTTTCGCGTTCTGTTTTTTTCAGGGTTTCCTGCAAATATGAATCGACAGGGGAACGATATTCGGGGGCAGTTATTTTTTGTACCAGTTTATGTTCGGGTGCAATAACCATATATGTGGTGCCGAAAATGGTATCGGGCCGGGTAGTAAAAACCTCAATAAAAGAGCCTGTATCGGATTCCGGGGAATTTTCAATTTCAAATTTTATCACTGCCCCTTCCGAACGTCCTATCCAGTTTTTCTGGATTTCCTTCAGGGAATCGCTCCAGTCGACGGTATCCAGGCCATCAATGAGCCGGTCGGCATAGGCAGAAACCCTCAAAAGCCATTGCTTCATTACTTTCTGCTCTACAGGGTGTCCTCCCCTGATTGAAAAACCGTCTTTTACCTCATCATTCGCCAGGACAGTCCCCAGGGCAGGACACCAGTTAACCATGCTGTCTGCATAATATGCAAGCCTGTAGTTGAGGAGAATAAGCTGTTGTTCCTTTTCGCTCATAGCCATCCATTCGGTCGCCCCAAAACGGGGGCATTTGCCGGAAGCCGCATTTACCCGTGTGTTGCCGTATCTTTCAAATTCTTCGATAAGCGTTTCGATGGGTTCTGCCTTGCCGGTCTCTTTACTGAACCAGTGCCGGAAAAGCCTGATAAAGACCCACTGGGTCCATTTGTAATATCCGGGATCACAGGTTCTCACTTCCCTGCTCCAGTCATAGCAAAAGCCGATCTTATCCATTTGTTCCCTGTACCGGCTGATATTGTTTTCAGTTGTAATGGCCGGATGCTGGCCTGTCTGGATGGCATACTGTTCCGCGGGAAGACCGAATGCGTCGTAGCCCATGGGATGTAAGACATTGAATCCTTTATGCCTTTTGTACCTGGAGTAAATATCTGATGCTATATACCCGAGCGGATGGCCTACATGAAGTCCGGCTCCGGATGGATAAGGAAACATATCAAGCACGTAAAATTTTGGCTTTCCCGGATCTTCGCTTACCCTGAAAGTCTGGTTTTTATCCCAATATTTTTGCCATTTCGCTTCGATTTCAGCAAACTTGTATTCCATTATATTAATGATGTGATGAGGTTTTGTACAGATTAAGACCCTGCGAAATTATAAAATCTTTGGCATTTTTTAAGGAGCTTCTGTTCTATTGAATCAAAGATCAGCAAGGATTAATTTCCGATCCCGGATATTCCCTGCACCAATGATTTTCTGGCGGCAAATGCCTGAGTAAACAGATAAAAATTTTTTGATCCAATGAGAAGAGATAAAAAATTTATAAATTCGCAACTGGAAACTTCCAGTTATCCGGCCCCGTAGTTCAGTCGAATAGAACGTCAGATTCCGGTTCTGAAGGTCGGGGGTTTGAATCCCTCCGGGGTCACGAAACCCTGCATTTTGCAGGGTTTTGTCATTTCAGACCCCGGGGGATCGATTCGCGGCCTCGCGGGGCGGTTTTTTCCAGAATCAATTCCGCACGGGGTCACGAAA
>SKQJ01000242.1 GCA_007119075.1 Bacteroidales bacterium
GGTTATGAAATCTGTCAATTGTTTACCGGGGAAAGCCTGAAAGTGGCTGTAACATCAACGACTTCCGCGATATTGCGAATAAACAGCCGCGGAATTCTGATATCGTAATCGGCCACGGCGACAGGGAACCTGGCATCGCAGACCAGGTGGGGCCCTCGTTGATCAATTGTAACGGCTATCACGGTTTCACGAGTTACCCCATGGATGGTCAAATCTCCTTCCACTTCAACCTCGATAGGTGAAGTGGCGGCGGGGAACTCCTCAAAATCCCTGATCCTGCCCGCAAACCTGGCCTCGGGATATATATGGGATTCCATAAAATTTTCATTGAAGTGCCTTTGCATAAGGGCTCTTTCAAACTGGAAATCCTCGATCCGCAGCCTGATCGCCACTTCGCCGGTTGTATTGTCGAGTATCGCGTGGACTCTCCGGTTTTCGGC
Source organism: Bacteroidales bacterium (assembly GCA_007119075.1). Lineage (GTDB taxonomy): Bacteria > Bacteroidota > Bacteroidia > Bacteroidales > PUMT01 > PXAP01. The sequence continues at coordinate 441 of SKQJ01000242.1, forward strand.
TTCGATATCTTCAAGGGGAGCAGAGGAATAGAATGATATGATTCCCTCGCGGGTAATGTATGACTGCTGGGCAAGACCCGGAATTGCAGCGGCGAGCGCCAGGACTGTCAGGATTGCTGTTTTATTCATCATTGCCTGATGATTTATCCGGAAAGAATGGCCCCGGAATTATCCATTTACAGCATTCTTGAAAGCTATCCCCGGGATAAAAGGGGATGATCATGCTTTATAAAATCACTAACAAAACCTGCACCGGTTTTGTTTATCCGGATCAGATAAATTTAATCCTGCAGCTCAAGGTTTGAAATTTCGCCGGATATTTCGAACCCGTAACGGGGATACTCAAAAACGGGGAACCTGGGCTCTGTCTCGCCGATAGAATATCCCCATATGCTCTCGTATTCCTCTATATCTTCGCCCATATCTTCCAGCTGGTTTAGATATTCGCCTACAGGTTTGCTTTCCACGATGACTATTTTGCCCAGCTTGTTGATGATGGGACTGTGCCACCGGTTCTTATCATGGTCGAACTCGAGAATGCGCCTTCCCCAGCGGGTGATGCCGATTGTACGGAATGTCATGCTCTTGCCGACGGCAGGAAGATTTATCACATTCCTGTCAGTCGCCAGAAAAGGGATATCTGCGTCCCTGCGGATTTCATTAAGGTTTTCCACCATCTTTTCGGCATTTTCGGCAAAAGTTGAAAATCTGGCTCTCATGCCTTCGGGAACTTTGCCGATATATTTTTCTTCTATCTCCTCCTGTACCGCCCGGGCGTTGGTTGCATAATTGAAGGTGTTTTCATAAAAGCCCTTCACCGAAAAGGTATAATAGGTTATAACACCGATATCGTTCAGCACCTTCCGCAACATTGCAGTATGCCCTCTTCGCGAAGCGGCGGAAGTGAATACAAGCTGGTTGTGGACGGTCCATCCTGCCCCGATGATCCTTTTTACGGCGAGCCGCGTTTCGGGAGTGACTTCCATGGGGCTCTGGAAATGGGTCTGGATCACAAACTGCCTGAATCCTGCCCCGCAGGCTTTTTTCCTGAACTCGGCAAGGATCCCTGCCAGCTCAGGGGTCACCCTCTGGGGCAGATATGCCAGTAGCCGGGTTCCGAGGCGGATCCTTACCATCTCCGCATATTTTTCCCCTTCCGGCCTCTTCCTGTTAGCCTCCTTTTTCCTCAGGGCCATTTTGTAGACCTGGTCCAGGATATTTTCCAGAGAGCTGTCCCTGCTCATCAGCGCATCGCCCCCGGTAATAAGAATATCCCTCAGCTGGGAGTCGTTCTCATAATAATCAAGGAGGCGCCTTAATTTTTCATCCCAGGTTTCATCGGGTCTGAGCCGGTCCAGGTTGAAATTGAGATTGCCCCTCTGAAAATCATACATGCGCTGGCAGGAAACACAGAGTCCGCCGCATGCCCTTCCCATTGTATCGGGTATCATGATGGCAACCTCGGGATACCTGCGGTGCACATTATGGTGTGAAGGGAGCAGCCAGCCTGCGGCATTGGGCTTGCCAACCTCCACCTTGTCTTCCTTTTCCCAGGCCTCGATATTCCCGAACTGTTCTATTAGCTGCTTGCTGTATATAACGTAATGGCGTATGGCAAGGTCGGCGCCGGCCGTGCCGGTGGTCCCTGTGCTCAGAAGCGAAATGTAATACGGGTTGACAAAAAACGGGATACCCTTCTTCTCAGCCTTTTCAAGCCGCTTAAGGGTTTCGAGGTCAAGTGAATGGTCGAGCACTTCATTCAGCAGCCCGGGAGAGCGCACGGCAAAGCGGAGATGAAACCGGTAATCGTTCCACCACTCCCTGACCTTTTTGATTTTTTCATCCCGGCTCAGTTTCCTGTCAAATGAAAAGCTTCCGCCGCCGGTTTCGCAATCTTCGATCCTGTCGGCCAGCACCCCTATTATCCGTTCCTTGTTGGCTTCCCTCTCCCTCACGATTTTCTCCTCAACGCCATGGCTCCACCTGTTCATCCATTCCTCGACCTTGCTGCGGCCGGGGACTGACTGGGGCAATTGACCGGTCAGCTGGCGGAAAAGCCGGATCATATCTTCGAAAAACAAAGGTTTTGAGCCTCCGGTTCCGTTTTTAATGGCCAGCCAGAGAAAGTTGAAAGGGTCGTTAATCATTATTTCTCCGCCCATATAGGGGTTTTCAAACTCGCGTCCCGCATTGTCAAGGTAGTCGAGTATGCGGATAGCAGCCATATCCTTCCATCTGAGCCGGTGGCAGCTTTCATATCCCTGGGCATCCCGGCGGTAGTATGCCATGGCACACTTGTTTTCCCCGATCACTTCAAGGGCCCAGTTCCTGATCAGCTGACCTGTTTTCTCTTCGGTGTCCGATTCCCGGTAAATTCTTTCCAGCCGGGGATTTTCACGCAGGAGGCGGCGAACCAGTTTTGCTGATTTTAACGATAAGGCAATTTTTTCAGGATAATACTGCATAATGGCTTTTTTCAGGATGTTCTCTCAATGCTTTATGAGCAACATTTTATTATGTATTTAAACGGGAAATGGCTCAGTGTATTATAAATCTCCGGGTTCACGGACGGTTTAAAGAGTGTACGCCTCATATTCAGCTACGGGATCACCGTATGCATCGGCTGCAAAGATACAAATTACGAAAAACTTGTCAACGGTCAGCAAGCAGCCCGGTTTACATCATAAAAATCCCTAATTTTGCCTGAAAAACCGGCATAATGAAAAAGGGAAAAGAGGACAAGCCCCATATAGGAATATACGGCCGCCGCAACAACGGGAAAAGCACTCTTATCAACCTGCTTGCCGGCCAGCAAATAGCAATTGTGTCGGAAATTGCCGGGACCACTACCGATCCGGTAAAAAAATCGTTTGAGATAACCGGTTTCGGGCCCGTGGTGCTTGTCGATACGGCCGGATCTGACGATACGGGCTCCCTGGGTGAAAAAAGAATAGCCAGCACCCTGGAAACCATACGAAACGTGGATCTGGCAATCCTTGTAATTGCCCATAACCGGTTCGGTGCACCGGAAATAAAGCTTATTTCCGAATTTCACAGGCTGGATGTCCCCTTTTTTATCATCCACAATAAATCTGACCTTGAAAGGCTCGGGGAAAAGAACAAAAACAGTATCCGTTCTCTAACCGAATCGGCAATCATTGAGTTCAGCAGCAGGGAAGGCGGGTACCCGGAAGAGATAATTTCGGCGATCCGGTCTTCAATTCCCGATTCTGCATGGAAAACAACAGGTCTCATAGGCGATCTGATCGGTTACGGCGACCTGGTGCTTCTTATCACTCCCATCGATGTTCAGGCCCCTGCAGGCCGGTTGATATTGCCCCAGGTACAGGTTATCAGGGATATTATAGACAACGATGGAGTTGCCATTGTTCTAAAGGAAAAGGAAGTTGATGCTTTTTTGAGAAAATCGCAGGTAAAGCCGAAACTTGCAATAACCGACAGCCAGATATTCGCAAAGGCCGATTCATCTATCCCCCGTGAAATCCCCCTGACCAGCTTCAGTATCGTGCTTGCGCGCCACAGGGGAGATTTCGGGCTGTATCTGAAGGGCACCCCGGAAATATCCCGGCTCACCGACGGTGACCGGCTGCTGGTTCTGGAGTCATGCACGCACCATGTATCATGTGACGACATTGGAAGGGTGAAAATTCCCCGCTGGATCAGCAACTTTACGGGGAAGAAACTGCAGTTCGACACGGTTGCCGGTCTCTCTAAGCTGCCCCGGCCCATAACCGATTATGCCATGGTGATCCAGTGCGGCGGCTGCGTGATAACCCGGAGACAGCTTGCCAACCGCATCAGGCCCGCAGCCGAAGCGGGAATACCTGTAACAAATTATGGCATGGCCATAGCGTGGGTCCAGGGCATCTATGACCGGGCGGTCGCCCCTTTTACCGGTTCAGGGGACAATGCCGGCAAATATCTGTAGGCCTTACAAGTTCTGCCGAGTCCCCGGAAGGGGATTTTATTCAAAGCAGGTTAATATGACTTCGGGTGCCTTCCGTTCCAGGATGGAAAGTTCTGTTGATCACTTATTTTGAAAAATACCAGCGCTCAACCGATTTGCCACCGGGATATGTATCTGTAATACTGAAAACAAAATTGGAAGTGGAATAAGATTCAATGTCATAGGTAGTTATTTTCTGCTCCTGGGTCAATGTCAGCGTCTTGTCTGTATTTGTCCATGTAA
>SKQJ01000225.1 GCA_007119075.1 Bacteroidales bacterium
CTGCTGCCTGCCGTGGCTGCTGCCTGCCATGTCTGCTAGTGCAGCTGCCACCAGCATTTGCCAGGACCTTCAGTTTGCCTTAAGCTGCAGGTGCCTCCTCCTTCTGTCCATGGCGCACTGCCTTCCCTTGAGTTTGTCCTGCGCCACACCTGCAATTGCCTCCCTAAGGGCCACGTTTATTTCCGCACAGCTTTTAGACACAGATGTTGGTTTTGACCGGCTAATTCATTAATTTAAAGTCCCGGTCCGGAAAGGCCCAAATGATCAACTCTAAAGCCTTGAGTATGGCAATATCATTTATACGGGGCGGCGGCAGACCGCTATTCGTATCCGGAATAACGGCCGTTCTGTTTATGCTGGCGTGTTGTCTGCCCTCATCTTTTTCCCAGGGAATAACCACCTCCGCAATTAACGGAAGGGTAGTGGATTACCGCGGCGATTCCCTTCCGGGGGCCATGGTGAGGGCGGTACATACCCCATCGGGCAGCATATATGAAACAGCCGTAAGGATTGACGGCCGGTATAACCTGCCGCTGTTGCAACCCGGCGGGCCCTATACCATCTCGGTAAGCTTCCCGTTGCACCGCACCGAGGAGCTCAGCGGAATCTACGCGGGGTTAGGCACTGACAAGTATATCAGCATTATTCTTTTCGAGGAACCTGCCATACTGGGGGAAGTCCTGGTTCATGAATTCGCCGACAGCCTTTTCGATTCTGCCCGTTCCGGATCCCCCACAGTCATCGATTCTGCCCTGATGTTATCGGTGCCTGCCGTTTTCCGCAATATCAATGATTTTACCCGCTTCGTCCCCCAGAGCCACGGCACCAGTTTTGCCGGAAGGGATAACAGATTCAATAGCTACACTCTGAATGGCATAATTTATAATAATAACTTCGGGCCCGGCAATTCAGGACTTGCCGGCGCCAATCCCCTCAGCAATGAAGCAATAGATGCAATACTGGTCAACCTGGCCGGGTATGATGTCAGGCAGGGAGGCTATTCGGGTGCCGGCGTGAATATGATTACCAAAAGGGGCGGGAACCGTTTCAGCGGTTCAGCCTATGCATGGCACCGGGACAATGCCCTGCGCCGCACGGCTGAAGGGCAGCCCGAAACCGCCACTGCCGGCATCTTCTCCAGGATTCTGGGTGTGACCGGCGGCGGACCGGTACTAAGGGACAGGCTTTTCTTTTTTGCGGGGCTCGAGTATGAATCCTCTGTCTGGCCCGGTCTTCCAAAGGAGTCTGCACGGCCGGGCCTTGCTCCTGACGGGGAGTCCGTCTCAAGGGTTCCTGCCGCAGAGCTGGAATTTGTCAGGGAAATGATGATGCAGATATACGGCTATGAGACCGGACCCTTCGAAGGATATGAATTCGGCGGGGAAGGGTTGAGAATCAATGCACGCATCGATTACAATGCCGGCATGTATAATAAGCTGAATGTTATCTTTAATCACTACACGGGTTTCCAGGGTTACCCGGTCAACCGCAACAGCCTCAGCTACCATCCGGCCGGCCTGAGGTATTTGAATACTTCCCGTCAGGGCACAGAGGCAATGAATTTCCGCAACAGTCACTATATAGCTGAACAGAATGTCACCTCGGTTTCGGCCGAACTGAATTCCTTCATATTGCCGGGACTGGCCAATAACCTGAGGGCCGGGTTTGTCAGGATCGGCGGACCCGAACGGCGCATCCCCGGCGATCAGCCTTTCCCTTTTATCGAGGTTCTGGAATCTGAAGGCAATACTCCCCTGTACTACATGACGCTGGGGAATGAGCTTTTTTCTGCCGGAAATGCTATTTCAAACAACGTCTTTCAAATCACAAACGACCTTTCCTGGTTTACCGGACGCCATAGCTTCACCTTTGGCGTGCAGCTTGAATATATGACATTTGAAAATGCCTTTAACCCGGCATATCACGGCGTATATCGTTTCAACTCATATGATGACTTTGTCGCAGCGGTGATAGAACGTGATCCTGCCGTCATGCCCGGCCTTTTTCTCCAGGGTTATTCGCTCGCCGGCGAGAATCCGCCGGCCGACGAGATGGCATTCGGCCAGTTCAGCATATATGCGCAGGACAGGTTTGAATTTAATCCGCAGCTGAACTTTACCTACGGGCTCCGGGTCGACTTTCCATTTTATCCGATCGATTTGCCGGGCAATCCCGGCTTACAGGAAATGGATCCCGTTTTTATCAATCCGCGCACAGGCGAACGGGTTTTAGCCGATGTTGCCTCACTTCCTCCTTTCAGGCCGCAATTTTCGCCACGTCTTGGAATCGTATATGATGTGCTGGGCGATCTGAGCCTGCAGGTATGGGGAGGGACCGGCATCTTTACCGGCCGCATTCCGTTTGTATGGATTTCCAACCAGGCAAACAGCAACGGCATCGCAAGAGGCGGATTCGGGCTTATGCCGGGAGACTGGGGAGAGGAGGGCAATCCTGTCTGGCAGGGATTCAGTCCGGACCCCGGCTTTTATCGCCCGGATTTTGCCGGGCCCGTTGCCGAAGTCCCCGATAATCTCGCCCTGACCGACCGGGAGTTCAGGCTTCCGCAGGTATGGCGGTCTACCGCCGCCATCGAATACAATCTGCCCTTTGATGTCACTGTTGCGCTCGAAGGGGTTTACTCCCTTGACCTGAACAGCCCTATAGCCGTAAACATGAATGCCTCGCCCGAATCAATCAGGCTTGACGAACCCTATGATTTTCCATACTGGTTTTCACCTGCCGGATATTATTCCGACAGGCGCTTCAGGGACGTCATTCTCCTTACCAACATCAATGAAGGATTCTATGCTTCCGCGACTGCCCGTATTTCAGCCCTGATTGGCCGGAACTTTGATGCCATGGCTGCCTGGACAAGGAGTGTGGCTACCGATTACGGGCTTACCGGCGGATTCCAGGCATCATCGCTCTGGCCCAATACCGTCGTTTACGACCGCAACCATCCTGAGATCGGTTATTCACGGTTTGACAGGCCGAACCGGATAATCGCACGTGCAACGGTCAATACCCGGGCCTCCGGCAACCGGTTCAATACCGGGTTTACGATCATCTATGAAGGAGGGGAAAGGGGACGTTACGATTATACCTATTCGGGCAGGTTCAATGACGGGGCAGCGCGCCTGATGTACGTGCCCGAATCCTTCGATGATTCCGGCCTGGTCGATAAAGCAGAAAACGGGGCTGTTGTCATGACAGCGGCCAGGCAATGGGAGATCCTCGACGAATTCATCAGCCGCAATGAGTATCTGAATGAAAACCGGGGCAGGGTAACCGAAAGGAACGGGGCAATATTGCCCTGGCTGCATCGTTTTGATATCAGGATAGTACAGGACTTTGCAGTACGATCCGGTACCGCCGGCTTCAGGCTGCAGGCATTTGCAGACATCCTGAATTTCGGAAACATGGTGAACTCAGGGTGGGGCGTCTATGAAACCCGTGTACGGAATAACCTGCTGAACTTTGAAGGCGTCGACGGGGCCCAAAACGGAATGTTCACACTTAATACCATACCAGGTACCGATGACTTTCCCGCTACAGTTTTTACGCCCCTGACAGGACTGACCCGGACATGGTCGGTGCAGCTCGGGTTGCGCCTCCTGTTTGAGTGAAAGACGCTTTGACGTAGCGGTGCACCGGGCCGGGTGCCAGTCCCCGATTCCGGAATCGGGCGGAAATGAAGCCGGAATACCCGGGAATCGATACGGGCAGCCCCGGTGACCATACAAGCAGCATAAAGCCAGGCAAATGCGGGGAAGGGTTAATAACCTTCGCAGATTTGTTAATAACTACAAACGATTAATTGGTGTAAAAACAGCTCTCATTATTTAATTTTGATAGTCCCCGCTGGCCATTTATGGGTTTTGAAAAATGCAATGAAAGGTTTCGTTTATCTGCCCGGGTCAGATGGGGATTTAATTGTAGTGCCAGAATCTGCAAAACCGGTCTCTTTATTCAGGCATTTTTAATATTGGTCCGGTAAACTATACGAATTATTAATTTGTTAAAGAGATATAATGAAAACCAGGGAGATGTCCGTAAAAAAAGATCAAGGCGAGAAAAAAGGGATAACCCGGCCGGAAGTACAGGCACGGGGATATACCGATGAAGAGGCTTTCAGAAATTCCAGGGAATACTTCCGCGGGGATGAGCTGGCAGCAAGGGTATGGATCAATAAGTACGCCCTGAAAGATTCCAATGGAAATCTTTTTGAAATGACTCCGGATGACATGCACAGGCGCCTGGCACGGGAAATAGCCCGGATAGAGAAAAAGTATCCCAACCCGGTCGGGGAGGAAGATATCTTTCAATTGATGAAGGATTTCAAATATATTGTTCCCCAGGGCGGGCCGATGAGCGGCATCGGAAACGACCATCAGCTGGTTTCGCTGTCCAATTGCTTTGTCATTGGCAACGATACGGGGGTGGACTCCTACGGGGCAATAATGAAAGTTGACCAGGAACAGGTCCAGCTGATGAAACGAAGGGGAGGAGTAGGACATGATCTGTCGCCCATAAGGCCATCCGGGAGCCCTGTTTTGAATTCCGCCCTTACTTCGACCGGCGTGGTACCCTTTATGGAGAGATACTCGAATTCTACCCGCGA
>SKQJ01000102.1 GCA_007119075.1 Bacteroidales bacterium
ATGACAGGTCAAATGAGCTTTCCCGGTTCAGGGAACGGTTCTATATTCCACCTGGCACCATTTACATGGATGGCAATTCTCTCGGCCTCCTTTCAACCGACGCTGAAAAGTCGCTTCTCCGGCGTATTGATGAATGGAAAACCCTGGGAATTGGTGGCTGGCTGAAGGAAGAGAAACCATGGTTCCTGGTTGCCGAGGAGACAGGCAGACTTGTCTCTTCACTGGTGGGCGCCGAAAAGGATGAGGTGATTTTCACCGGCACCACTACCGTAAATATCCACAACCTGACCGGCACTTTTTTCCGGCCCGACAGCCAACGCAACAAGATACTGGCCGACCAGATGAACTTTCCGGGCGACCTCTACGCATTGCAGGGACAGTTGAGACTGAAAAATCTGGATCCGGGAACACACCTTCTCCTTGCCGGCCCCGGCCAAAGCGGATTGCTGGATGAAAATGCCATAATCCGCATGATGGATAAGGATGTGGCAATGGTATTTCTCCCGTCGGTGCTTTACCGCAGCGGACAGCTGCTGGATTTGGAAAAACTTACCGCCGCGGCACACGAGAGGGGAATAAAAATCGGCTTTGACTGCTGTCACTCGGCAGGCATTGTTCCTCACCGGCTCAGCGATTGGGGTGTGGATTTTGCCGTCTGGTGCAGTTATAAATATTTGAACGCCGGACCAGGGGCAGCGGCTTTTTTATATGTGAACAAAAAACATCATGATCTGATGCCCTCGCTGCCGGGTTGGTTTGGCCAGCTAAAGGAAAAACAGTTTGACATGCTGCCTGAATTTATTCCTGCTCCCCATTCCGGGAGGTGGCAGATATCCACTACCGGCATAATCGGATCGGCACCCATGGAGGGAGCTTTACAGATTACCCTTGAGGCCGGAATAGAAAGGATACGTGAAACCTCCCTCCGGCTGACCGGTTTTCTCTGTGATTCAATAATGACCAGGCTCATCCCGGCCGACAATCGCTTTGTTTTATTAACTCCCCGGGAGGATCACCGCCGCGGCGGACATATTGCGCTTCAGCACCCCCGGGCAGCTGGAATCTATGATGATCTTCTTTCCAGGGGAGTTGTTGCCGACCTCAGGCCACCAAACATAATCCGAATTGCGCCCTCTCCACTTTACAACACCTTCATGGAAATACATTCACTTGTGGAATCGCTGCTGGAAATAGCAACTGAATAATAAACAGCCAATGCCCCTTACCTGTATACCGGGCTCATCCATTTTTCATGCGGATGGTATTTGCTCTCGGCCGCCCACCTGATTCCCCGTTTCTGTATTTCCAGGGCCTCATTCACCTCGAAATCGCTTACTACGTGGCCAAGGGCCGAATAGAAAACCCGGCCGTCTCCGTAATATTTTTTCCATACCTGGGGAATGACAGCCCCGCCGATCCAGCTTGCATGCTCGTCTGTAAAGGTGGTTGTTGCAAGGACTTTCATATTGGGGTCAACGTGCATGTAATACTGTTCAGAATTCATATCGAAATCACGCAGACCGGAGGTCACGTAATCATCGGAATCAATAATATTCACCCTGTAGTCAATGATTCCACCGGGGTGGGAGACCCACTGGCCTCCTATCATGAACTGGTATTCGACATTATTCCTGAACGAATCGCCAAGTCCCCCGTGCCATCCGGCAATGCCGCAGCCATTGCGGACCGCGTTAACAAGGCCTTTTTCCTGATCGCCCGAGATCTGGCCCATGGTCCATACCTGTACCACCAGGTCCAGGGAGCTCATCAGCCTGTTGTCCTCATATGCCTCGAGGGTGTCGGAAACGGTTACATCTGCCCCTTCTTCCCTCATCCAGGGAACAAACAGATCTCTGCTGGGCCCGGGCTCATGCCCGTCCCATCCACCGTATACAAAAAGCACTTTCTTGTCCTTCAGTGTAGGGCGGGCCTGAAAGGAGGCGGGGCCTGCCATCGCCTGCCTTGCTCCAAGCAATCCGAGTCCGCCGGCAACAACCGTATTCCTTATAAAACGCCTGCGGGATGATAAATGATTTTTCATAATTCAGTATAGTTGGTTTTGACTTTAATAGTTGTTCCAATCCCTCACCAGGGAGGCATGGTCCGCCCGGCGGATAATCTAAGTTCATCTCATCCGACCGGCTAACACAAAATCCTAAAGTAACAAAAAAAAGCTTTAGGAAGCGGAATAATTATAAAAAAACTTGATAATGTTCCTGCAACATCCTGGAAGCGGCCATATGTTATTTATTTTTGGACAATGTGGTTGACTTACATGATGCACCCATTACAAGGCTGACTTTGTTACAAGACACTCTCAATATAGGGTTGACTTTGTTACAAGAAACCTGGAAAAACCTGCTGATTCATTATGGTTCAGTAATTATAAGGATGCAAAAGTGATTATCGGGTCTTGCCATGAAAAAGGTAAAAAGTTTCCCGGTGGGAAGGGTCGAATTCCTGTATCTGCATCCCCTTAATTTCACAGAATATCTGGAAGCTATCGGCCATTAGTTAAAGACTAACGGGCTTCGCACTTCATAGGCTTGTGCTTCTTTTCAGAAGTCTGATCTGAGCCTCCATCCGTGTATACGGAGAGACAGCCAGAGGTGTTTGCCGGTTCGAACTATCTATGGTTCTATTGGAAAAACCGTTTTTTAATATTGAAATCTTCTTATATCTTTACTCCTTAACCACGGCTTCCTGCCGGCCTGCAAGCTAAATCCAAAACTATGAAAAAACACAGATATCATTTTTTGCCAGGGTCTTTTTTCGTGTTATGTTTATTGGCTTTGCTGCTGCCATTAACCGGGCCACAAGCCGCATTCGGCCAGAAAATATTTTCCGGTGATGAGAGTCATCATTTTTTCGATGGCATTCCCGATCCTTTGATCGCCAGGATAAAGAGCGCAGTACCGACAGATGCTCCGGCATATCAGGGTGAGCCGGCAAAACTTCTTGTATTCAACCTCCACGTCGTCCATGGCGAGGTCAGAGGCGGTCATGCTTCCATCCCCTATACCAATTACGCAATAAAATATATGGGAGAAGCTACGGGAGCCTGGGAAACATGGTTCAGCAACGATACCCTGGTTTTTCACCCCGATATCCTGGAACAGTTCGATGCCATTTGTTTTAATAATACCGCGGGAGTGCTTTTTGACGACGAATTCCTGAGACAAAGCCTGCTTGATTACGTATTCAGCGGCGGCGGTTTCATCGGGCTTCACGCTGCAGGCGCTACATTCTGCCAGTGGCCGGTGTTTGACCAGTTCCCGGAATTTGGCGAAATGCTGGGCGGATATGAAAGCGGGGGTCATCCATGGGGGCCTGAAGATACGATCACCCTGCGCGTTGAGGAGCCGGATCATCCCGTCAACACGGCTTTTGGCGGAGAAGGCTTCGAGGCGAGCGATGAGGTATTTCAATTCACCGATCCCTATACAAGGGACAAGCTCAGGATACTTCTGACAATTGATACCGAACTTACCGATATGAGCGAGAGCAGGCGCATCCTGCCCGAGCGCAGGGCCGACGGGGACATCGCAATAAGCTGGGTAAGAAGGTACGGGAGAGGAAAGGTGTTCTATACCTCGTTCGGCCATAATGAACATCTTAGCTGGAACCCGAAAATAATGGGACACTATTTTGACGGCATCCGTTTTGCAACCGGCCGGCTGGAGGCGCCATATACGCCGAGCGACAGGCTCACCCCTGCTCTCAGAGCACAGGAAAACCTTGGCTGGAGGTTTGGGATCGAAGCTTACACTTTCAGGAATAACACTCTTTTTGAGACAATTGATAAAACCAGGGAACTGGGCCTGCAATATGTCGGCGGATTGAATGTGCAGAAGGTAAGTGACGGGATTCCCAAAAACTTTGATTATAACCTTTCGGACGAAGAACTGCTGAAAGTCAGAAGAAAACTCGCTGACGCCGGTCTGTCGATGCTGACCTATTATATCTTTGATATTCCCGGCGACCGGGAGACTGTTGACAGGATTTTCGAGTTCGGACGGAAGATGGGCATCGAAACCTTTATTTCCGAGCCGGCGATTGAAAACCTTGATTTAATTGAAGAATATTGCGAGAAATACAATATAAAGCTGGCCATTCACAATCATGGCGAGTCGCTGTCACCGGTCTACATGCATCCCGAAAAGATCGTGGAACTGACCGGGGGCCGCAGTCCCCTGATCGGGGCGGCATGCGATTTCGGCCACTGGGCCAAAGAGGGCATTGATCCTCTTGAGGCCATTAAAACTCTCGGCCACAGGGTCATTACCCTCCAGATGCATGACCAGAGTGCCATGGACCCCGGTGGGCACGATGTTCCCTGGGGCACAGGCGTGATAGACCTGGACGGGATACTGGAATATATCAAAAAGGAAAATATCCGGCCTGTGATGTTCGGACTGGAATATTCATACAACTGGGATCATTCCCTTCCGGAAATTATGGAGTCGATAGAGTATTTCAACAGAACATCGCTGGAACTGGCAGGCAGCGGGGAATGATTGACCTCTCCGGTAACCCGGACTATGACTCCAGGCCCATCGGTCCGATAATCCTGGCAGCTGCCCTGCAATCGGGGCACTTACGGAACTGAGGGATTGA